>CAZTDC010000038.1:0-15538 GCA_964612165.1 uncultured Salinivenus sp. | reverse complement strand
TTTCCGTGGGAGTCGACCGCCGCTCCGCCCCCTGACCTCTTTATCCAGCCCTCTTCGTCTCCCCTCTTCTCCGCGGGCCTCCTTCCCGAAATGGACACGACGATGGCCCCCGGATCCGCGCTTCGCAAAAACGCGCCGATGACGTATGCTCACCGCATCCAGACGCCGCTCCTCCTCTTGCACGGAGAAGCCGATCACCACGTCGGCCCATCGCAGGCGAAGATGCTCTTTCGACGGCTTCAAATTCTGAATCGTCCGGTGGAGTACGTCCAGTACTCGGGGGTCGGGCACGACTTCTGGCGGTCCGCCCAACCTGCCCAGCGGATAGACCGGCTCGTTCGCCTCCACGAATTTCTCGCGCGCTACATGCAGCCGGGCGGCCGCCTCCCGGATCGCACGTCCGCTGCGCCCCGAACGAGGTGACGACCAGTGCCCCACCCCTCCCGGAGGCATCGTAGCCGGCCGTCCGCGGACGCTCTCCGCGTCCCGTAAGCACGCAGGGCCCTATTCGGGGGTAACCATCGCCAGCCGATCGCCGGACGGCGACACGGCGAGCCGCGTCACGCCCATCGTGTCCAGCGGAGCCACTGCGCGCCAGTCGCCCGCACCCCGACGCCAGGCCATAAGGGCATCGCCCGTTGCCATGAGAAGGTGACCCGACGGCGTCCACGCATGAAAGTCGCCCGTGCCGTCGCCGGGCGTGGCCGTGATTCGCTGCGTGGTGAGGGACGCGCCCTCAAGCCGATGAATCGCGGTCGTGGAGTCGGCGGCAACCTGCACGAAACTCACTGCGTCTCGTCCAGGCACCGACTGAAGCGACCGCCCAATCCGACGCGCGACGACCGTATCGGCGCCCGTGACAAGATTGGTCACTCGCAGCGTGGGCGGCGAGTCTACGATGAAGAGCGCGACCCGCGTGCTGTCGATCCACGCGTGGTAGCCCACCGAGTCGGCGTCGGGCAGAACCGGCTCCACGGGCGTGCCGTCGAGCCGGTATCGCCAGAGCCGCTGCCGGTCATCCGTCTCGACGCGGACCAGGGTCAGGCTACCGTCGGGACGCGGCGTGGGCGAAAACTCGCTCTCGGGCGTGTCGGTCAGCTGCTCGCTCGGCCCGTCGCCTGTCTGCCGGTAGACGTCGGCCTGCCCGTCGTGGATGCCCGTCCACACGAGTCCGCTTCCGTCGAGGAGAAAGGCCGGTTGATTGTCGTAGCCGGGCTCCGTGGTGACGGACGTCGGGGTGCCCACCTGAATCGAGTCCCTCGACGCCTCCAGGGGTGCCACAACCACATCCGTGCCTGGGGCAGTGGTGGCAACTGAGTCGCCCGCACTCCTCTCGTCGGGTTCGGAGGGCTCGGCACAGCCGCCCGCCAGACTTAGAAGAGCAGCCAGAAGAAAAACAGCAAACGAACGCGGAACGGACATGCGGATTTGAACCGTTTGGTGTGGTCGAGCGCACGTGGTTTCTATCATCCCCATCGAACTCGTTCATGTCGTTATCCTTCCGCGATGAGTGGAACCGACTCCGGGCGGCCGTCCAGTCCCTCGATCCACAGACGTCGTTCGTGCTCGTCTTTGCCGCCGTCGTCGTGGTCCTTCAATTCACCCTCGGGGACCGGAGCCTCTTTCACGCCCAAGTGGCTTCCGCCCTGCCCAGGGCATGGCAAGACCTCGCAGGCTGGGGGTGGTGGTTCGGCATGCAGGGCCTGCTCGGCTTCGTAATCCCTGCCGCCGCGCTCGGACTGCTGTTCTCCAACGACCTGTCGGACCTGGGGCTCGGCCTGGGCAACTGGCGCCTGGCGAGTCTCATCGCCGCCCTCTACCTCCCCCTCGTGGCCGTGGGGACCTGGGTCCTCTCCGACGGCACGGCCTTCCAGCAGCAGTACCCCCACCACACGCCCGCCGCCCGCAACTGGAACGTCTTTCTGATCTACGAAGCGCTCTTCCTCTTCTACTGGATCGGCTGGGAGTACCTCTGGCGCGGCTTCGTGCTGTTCGGGACGGCTCCCACCCTCGGTCTCTACGCCATCTTCGTACAGGCGCTTCCCTTCGCCGCCCTCCACATCTCGAAGCCCTGGCCCGAGGCCCTGCTGTCGATCGTCGGGGGTGTGTTTCTGGGCGCCCTCGTCTGGCGCTGCCGCTCCTTCTGGATTGCGGTGCCCATCCACGCCGCCCAGATGATGATGCTGGACCTGTGGTGCACCCTCCGCCTCCGAACGGGCGTCTCGGGGATCGGACTGGAGGCGTTGCTTCAGGTTCTAAGCGGGGGCGGATGAATACGCTGTGGCGCGTGAGAAGTAAAACGTTCCCTCCACGGAGGACAGACGTGGATCACGTATCACGCTTCACGCCTCACAGAAAGACCTCAATCGTCCCGAGGTGCATCGCGGTCCGCACGTAGGGCTCCAGCACAAAGGCATAGCCCAGGCGTACGTCCAGCTCGCCGACCTGCTGCCGAACGCCAAAGCCCACACTGGGCCGAAGCCCGTCACTGCCCCCGAGGCCGATGCGATCGATTCCACCGCGCAGCGACAAAATGTCGACGGGACGGTAGGACGCTCCCAGCCGGCCCCGCATCGCGTGCAGGAGGAACGTCTCCGTCCGCGTTTCCTGCCGGGGTCCCCCCGTCGTGGGGATAACCCGGCTCGGAAGACGCCGGTCGCGGCCCACGAAGCGCGACTCGACCTCTCCGAGCAGGCGCAGCCGGTCGTCCAGAAGCATGTAGCTTCCGCCCAGCCGGATCCGAACCGGGAACCGGTCGGTCCGCGACTGCCCATTGACCGAAGACGTATCCCACTCGTACTTGGCCAGCAGATCGGTCACGGCGCCCGCGAGCCTCAACTGCGAGGACACGCGGTACGACACGCCAATGTCGAGCCCGAATCCGCGAACCGGACTCGCGTCGGGGACCACGTCGGACTGGTACAGGGTGAATTCCACCCCCACGGACAGCCGCTCGGCAAAGCGATTGCCAAACGACAGGGACAGGGCAAACTCGTCGGTGGAAAGCGTCTCGGTGTGTCGCCCGTCGGAATTGCGGCCGTCAATGTTGCTCACGCCTGCGTGAATGAGGCCCAGTCCCACCCCGGCCGTGGGCCCCAGCGGCGTCGTAAATTCGAGCGATTGCAGCTGCCGGTCGTATGCGAGGGCGGCGGCGGAGCCGGCCACCCGCTGCGCGCTCGCCGTCGGCAGGAGGGCGGGATTGTAGTAGGGACTCACGTCCGTTCCCGGCGCCGCGACGAGCGCGTTGCCCATCGCGATGCCCTGTGCATCGAACCCCACCCGAGAGAAGGCCCCTGCGCCGATGGCTTGCCCGTGTGCAGTCGGCTGCCCCACTCCAAGCAGGAAAAGGGCAAGCAGGAGCGGAACGATCGTCTCCCTGGATGAATCGAGCGAGACCGAAAGCATTAATCGGAGGTACGGGCTAAGAGAGAAACAAGCGGACCGCTAATTGGCGACGAGCACTTTTCCCTGCACCGTGTTGCCGGCAAATTCGACGCGGTAGAAGTACGTGCCCGTCGGCACCCGGAGGCCCTGATCGTCGGTCC
The DNA here is from genome assembly GCA_964612165.1 of uncultured Salinivenus sp. Lineage (GTDB taxonomy): Bacteria > Bacteroidota > Rhodothermia > Rhodothermales > Salinibacteraceae > Salinibacter. Next base: position 11,993 of record CAZTDC010000038.1, on the reverse strand, counting down.
CATCCCACACCGTCTCCTGCTGGCCGGCGGACTTTTGCTTGGTGATGGTGCGCACCCGGTTCATCGCGAAGTCGTAGATCGTGACCGTTACGGTGCGGGCCTCCTGCAGCTCGTAGGCGATGCGGACAATTTGGTCCCGCGAAGGGACGAAGGGATTCGGATACGCGTACGTCGACACGTCGGGCACACGGTCGGTGGGCCGCTCCGGGTTCACGGGCGTCTCGGCCCGGAAGAGCCGCCACTCGGGGCTACCGGTAAGCAGTCTCGGCTCCTTGGACCGGTCGAGCCGAAGCAGCCCATCGGAGGTGCCCACCCAGAGCGCAGCGTCCGTCACGGCCACCGCCTGCGGCGTCACCTCGGGCGGCAGCACACGGTCCTCGTTTTCAACCGGGAAGTTTTCGATGGACCGCCACGTCTCTCCCTGGTCGTCGGACACAAACAGCCCCCGATCGCCCGCCGCGTACACCCGTCCGGCCCGCGCCGCCACCTCGGAAACGCGCTCCCCGATGAGCGTCTGCCGAAAGGTCTCTCCACCGTCGGACGTGACCGCCAACCCGAACCGCTGGAGTCGGCCCTGCTGCTGTTGCTGGCCGGGCCGCGCAGCGATCCAGACGGGATTGCGCCCCCCGAACCGAGGTTGCTCGGCGAGATCCACGACGAACTCCCCCGGCGGTGTGTTGAGCGAGTCGACCACCCCGAACCGCTGCCAGGCCCGATCCCGGTCGGCGGCAACGTCCTCGGGGCGCGAGCGATTGAGCCCTTTGACCGTTCCGGCCCACACCGTGCCGGTCTCGTCGACCAGCACGCTAAAGCCAATGTGATTCAGAGAGCCCCGTCCGTCTCCTCCTTCCCGGCGAGGCCCGACGAAGAAATCAGTCGGAGTGGTTGGGTCGACCGATTGGCTCGTGTCTGGCGGGAGCACAGCCCGGTTCCAGGACTGTCCCTGGTCGGCCGTCCACCGGATGCCACTTTGCCCCCCGGCCACCCACACCGTGTCGGCGGTGGGGCCGAACGCGAGATCCTGGGGCGCACTGTTGGCCTGCTGCGTGATGGCGGCGGCCGGTAGGGTCGAGGCGCCGTAGCGGACGGTCGTGTCCGAAGGCTCATCGAGCTGAGGGGGCGTCTCCGCAAACGTCTCTCCTCCGTCGGCCGACACCAAGAATCCGCCCGCCCCCGGCACGCCGCCCCCAGTGTCGAACGCCAGTCCGGCCCACACCAGCGCCCGGGACGGCGACACGGTTTGGGCTTCGAGGGCAAAGACAACGTTGTCGCTCTCATTCAGCGCGGGCTCGTCGGCAATTTGGAGCGTGTCTGTGCCCTCCTCGTACACGGTGAGCAACGGCCCAATCCAAACCGCGTCCTCCGTCGCGTCCAAGACCTGCACCTGATTGCTGACAATGTTGGAAAGGGGCTGCAGGTCGCGGGCCCGCTCCTTCCAGGACGCCGGCTGGCCCCACGCCGCCGGGACGATCAGCCCAACGAGCAGCAGTACGACGGCCAGACGCTTCATCATCGACTTGAATCGAGAACGTTGACGACAAAATCGTGCGTCGGGTCTGTGCACCCGCCTACCGCCACCGATCATGCGCGGTGGGGGCAAATCCCTGAACGACTACTTCCCCACGAACCGAAAGTGACCGATGCTCTGATTACTGGCGAGACTGTCGTCGTCCACAGCGAAGACCCGAACGGTGTAGAGCTCATCGGTAGAGATGGGCACCCGAAGGGCAATGTCACGCCGATACTGTGTGCCCTGATCTCGGGTGAGCGTGCCTGCAAGTGTCCCTCTCGGACTGGTGGCCGGTTCAATCGTAAACGTGACCCGCTCCACGGTCCCGTCCGGATCCGTTGCCGATGCAACAATCGTAAGCGGCACCCGCGCCGTCGAGTCTTGCACCTGGTCGGGAGGCAGATCATCCGCGATCACGCTGTCCGGCACGACGGAAAGGGATTCGACCGACGGCGACTGGATTGCGTCCGGACGCGAGACCTGGTCGCACCCGACGACGAGCACGCTCAGGCCCAGTACAGCGACCAGAAGACACTGCTGAATACGAGGAACGACTCTCACGACAGCACAGGGGCTCGGGGAGGATTATAGCGTCGTAATCGGCCGGATGCTAAAACACAGAATAAAGATCGCAATGGCAAGGTATCCGAGCGTCCGACGGGTAGACGTCAGCTTCTGCTCGTTCACGACGGGCGGGTGCTCGACCCGGATGAGGAACACAATGAGCAGGGCGAAAAAGAGCCAGCCGGAATACCCGTACTGCGTGAGCGTCGGCCCCACGAGCCCCACGCCACCGACGCCGACCATCAGACCGAGCGTTCCAAACAGCATGGACCGGTTCACCCCTCCGAAGATGCGATACAGGTATCCGGCGTAGATCGCCGCCAGGATTCCCCAGGAGAGGTGTCCCCAGATCGCGCCCATTTCGTACAATCCCGGTCGGATGTCTTGCATGAACCCCACGCCGCCCGACAGAAGGAGGATAAACACGAACACCTGGGCGAACCGACGGTGCCAGGCAGATCCCAGCAACGCATACAGCACGTGCCCACCGTCAAGCTGCCCCACCGGAAGGAGGTTGAGGGCCGTGAAGAAGAGTCCAAGCCACCCGGCAAAGAGCACCGGATAGTGGTAGATTTCATACATCGGTGGCACGTTCGCAAAGAACTGCGAGAAGAGCCAAAAGAGCGGCGTCTGACCGATGACGATGACGATCGCGTTGCCGGAGGGCTCGGGCGGCGTCGACGGGAAGGTCCCGTGCTGGCGAATGTGCTCCTTCAGCATCTCGTGCCCCTGAAGATCGAGTAGGTACTCGGGCGGCGGAAGCGTCGCAAAGCCGTATATAAGGGCCCCGAGCGCCACGACGAACCCCGCAAGCGGCCCCGCCACCCCAATGTCAAAGAGCTTGCGGGTGCTGGGAATGGCCTGGCGAATGCTGATGACGGCCCCGAACGTCCCGATGGGATTGAGTTGCGGGATAAACGGAATGTAGTACGGCAGCGAGGTGTTGACCCGATGATGCCGGGCGGCAAAGTAGTGCCCAAACTCGTGCACTGTGAGAAAGCCAAGCAGCGGAATCGCGTACCGGAGGCCGTCCACCAGCCACGCCTGCGGCACGCTCATAAAGATCAGGGAGATGGTTTCGCCCTGGGCCTCGTAGTAGAGCCAGCGACTCACCCACTGCCCCCCCGCATAGACGGTCGTCACCAGCGTGGCCCCGAACAGAAGCAGGTGCAGCCACGGTCGATCGGTGGCCTCTTGGCGCTGACCCGCCCCCTCCTCATCCCAGGGCGGCTCGATGTCATCCGGACTCGAATCGGGCGTTCCGTCGGACGACGGCGATCCGATCTCGGACGGAGACGAGTTGGAAGAGCGAGAGGAGTCCACGAGAACACAGATTGATCGACAGTCGACGACCCGTCCACACGGGACACCGGTCGCCTCGAAAACAACCTACCGGAGAGCAGTGAGGCCCGCCTCAATGCGCTTCAGCGCTGTTTCAAGATCTTCCATCGATGAGGCGTACGAGAGACGCATCCCGTCGGGCGCGCCGAAGGCCGTGCCCGGCACCAGCGCGACGTGATGGTCTTCAAGCAAGTAAAAGCAGAGGTCGCTGCTGTCTTCGATGGGTTCCCCGTCCGGCGTCTCGGCACCAAAGAAGGCCGACACGTCGGGGTAGAGGTAGAACGCGCCCTGTGGTGTTGGGCAGCGGACCCCGTCGATCCCGCGCAGGTGCTCCAGCACGTGATCCCGGCGTCGCCGGAAGGCCGCCACCATCTCGTGCACGGGCTCCAGATCCATGTTCAGCGCGGCCACGCCCGCTTTCTGCGAAATGCTGCACGGCGCCGAGGTGAACTGGCCCTGGATCTTGGCCGAGGCCTCCGCGACGGGCTGCGGCGCGGCCATGTAGCCCAGGCGCCATCCCGTCATTGCAAAGGCCTTCGAGAAGCCGTTCACCGTAATTGTCCGGTCCTTCATGCCCGGAAACGACGCGAAGGCGCGATGTTCAGCGTCAAAGAGCACGTATTCGTAAATCTCGTCGGAAATCACGAAGACGTCCTCGTGCTGCCGAAGCACCTCCGCGACAGCCGCCAACTCGTCCGGCGGATAGACCGATCCGGTCGGGTTGGACGGCGTGCAGAGAATCACGACACGAGTGCGGTCCGTGAGCGCCCCTTCCAGTTGCTCCGGAGACAACCGGTACTGCTCCTCCACGCTGGTCGGCACTACCACCGGTTCGGCCCCCGCAAAGCGCGCCATCTCCGGATAGCTCACCCAGTGCGGGGCCGGGATCAACACCTCGTCCCCTTCATCGCACAGGGCATGGATCGCGAGGGCCAGCGACTGCTTTGCGCCGTTCGAGCACACGACCTGCTCCGGCGTGTAGTCCAGGTCGTTGTCGCGCTGGAGCTTCTCGCAGATGGCCTCCCGAAGCTCCATGGTGCCCGGATTTTCGGTGTAGTGCGTGAAGCCGTCCTCGATGGCCTGTATGCCAGCCTGGGCGATCGGGGCGGGCGTGTCGAAGTCGGGCTCCCCTGCACTCAGGGCCACCACGGGATGCCCCTCTCGTCGCATCTCGGCGGCGCGGGACTTCATGGCGAGCGTCGCCGAGGGCTGCATCTCGGCCACGCGCTCGTTCAGGCGAAGGGAACGGGCTGGGACAGACATAGGCAAAGAAAGAGTGTGAGGAAGGACAGACAGCAGATCCGAGCGTGACGCGGCAGATCGTCTCAATCGTCAAGCCTGATGACCCTTCTTCTGTTCCAGCGCCTCCACGACCGGCGGCGGGACGAACTTCGACACGTCCCCATCCCACCGATGCGCGTCGCGCACCATCGAGGAACTGATGAGGGCGTACTCCTCGGACGTCATGAAGAAGACCGTTTCCAGCTCCGGAGCGAGCTTGCGATTCGCAAAGGCCATGCGGAACTCGGCGTCGAAGTCGCTCACCTGACGGAGCCCCCGTACCAGCGCCGCGGCGCCTACTGCCTCTGCCCGATCCACGATAAGCCCCTCGTACGCCGCGACCCGCACCCCTTCAAACTCTTTGGTGCACTGCCGGATGAGTTCGGTGCGTTCCTCCGTTGAAAAGAGCGTGTTCTTCTCCACGTTCACTCCCACGGTGACCTCAACTTGGTCGAACAGGCGAAGCGCCCGCTTCAGCACGTCGTGGTGGCCGTAGGTGAAGGGATCGAACGTTCCGGGATAAAGGGCAAAGTCGTTGTCCATGGGACTCAGGACGTGGAGATGGTCACGCAAAGCGAGACAGTCACGCAAAGCGGTTCATTCAATCAGAGGAAGCCGCAGAATCGTCTGGGGACGGGGATAACTCGTCCGTTGCGGCGGAATCGGCCGCCTCCTCATCCTCCTCCGGGGGCAGGGGCGGGCGGAAGAGACTCACGATGGTACGCCCGTAGGGCCGGCTCGTCATCAGGTGCGGATGCTCGTCGAACCAGTCGTGGGAGCTGTGCTCCAGCGTAAAGACCCCGTCGACGTGCAGCTTCGGAACGGCGAGGTCGGGCAGCTCCCGCATGGCGTCGAGCTTGTAGGGCGGATCGGCCATAATTAGGTCGAGCTCCGGCCCGTCGTACGTGCGGAGATACTCCACCGCGTCGGCCTGAATGAAGATGCACTTGTCTTTCACCCCCAGCTTCTCGGCATTTTGCCGGGCATAGTCGAGCACGTTGCCCTTCTGCTCCACGAACGTCACGAGGGAGGCGCCACGGCTGATGGCTTCAAGGCCGAGAGCCCCCGTGCCGGCGAACAGATCGAGCACCTCCGCGCCGTCGAGGTAGATCCGAGCGTCGACCAGACTGAAGAGCGATTCGCGCACGCGGGCTGTCGACGGACGCGTCTCGTGACCCGAAGGGGACTTGAGACCGTGCCCTCCAAATTCACCGGCAATAATTCGCATGGCAGACCAAGCAGTTGATGGATGAAGAGTCGATCGTCCCTCTGAGGGGGAAATCGGTATCTCTGGAAGCCTCCTTGCCGTTCCCCACTTCCCCCGACCGCTTAACACTAGTAACAGACGATCGCCTCGGAGATCCGACGCGTCGGCGGGACCGAGGCTATCTGACAAATTCGTCCATCGCCGCCCCAATACAGGGCGTATACGCCGAGGACTCCGTCTCCGTATCCTGATCGTCTCGCACGCGAACCACCTGGAAGGAATTAAGGACCTCCGGCGCCCGGTCGAAGATGCTGACGAACGGAGCATAGTCCCCAACGCTCACGTCAACCCCGTACAAAAAGAGGCGACCCACCGCATCGAGGGGAACGTCGACCCGATTCATGAACCCGACGGCAAAGTAGGCCCGATTTTCTGGACTGTGGGCTTCCTCTGCAAAGTGGGCGTGATACCATTCCCGATTTCGGGAAAGGGAGTACTCCGTGTGCGCCGGATACTGCCCCACGGCCAGCGTGTAGGGACGAAGCGCCTCCTGGGCCGATCCGCCCGTCCGTTCAACGCGGCTCATGGCCCGAGCAGCCGCCTCCGAACTCACGATCCAGGTGTGCTTGGTCACAGGAAGCGTACTGACGAGCTCACTCATCCGCTCCTCAACGGCGTCGGAGACGGCGAGGACGTGTACCCACATGAAGGGGTCGCCCTCGCTGTCCTGTGTGGTCCGCACCGTCTGCGAGTCCAAGTGCAGCTCGTCGGAAGAGCGGGCCCCCGTAACGAGCGCGGCCTGCTGCAACAGCTGCCGCTTACGATCGCGCACCGGAACGTCGGAGGAGATGGGCGTGAAGAAGCTATAGCTGTCCAGAGGATGGACCACCACTCGCAACTCCCGGGCCTCCGTGTCTTGGAAGGCCGCTGCAAGCACAGACCCGACCTTTCCGATCTGCTGCGCATCCCCCTCTTCACGAAGAAGAGCGCGGGCTACGTCGAAGGGGAAGTCTTCGCGCCCGATACGAAGAAGCCGATGCTCCTGGTCCAACCGCTTGACCTCAGCGTATCGAAGCGTATTGCCCTGAATGGTAATGGCTGCCGAGACCGACTCGCTCATACCGATGCGTACGAAAATCCATACATCCCCTTACTCCCAACTGGCCGCGTTCGTCTTGGTTGGATCTCCGCTCAGCGTACCAATCTGGTCGTCCGACTCCGGATCCTCAAGCAGATACGTTTCCACACGTCCCGTATCGCTGAGCGTATACTGAAATTGTTCTCCGGACCGAGGGGAATAAAGCAGCGAATCGAGACTCACGGCCCATGCGCTGTCCCTCTCCGCCGAAAGGGCGGAGTCTTTTCTAATGTGAGGCAGGACCAAGCCCAGCGAGTCCGGGAAGGAAGTGCTGTCCCGCTCGTAGTCGATGAGCGCAGTGCGAATGTGAGACATTCGGGAACGAGTCTCTTCGGTCAACTGCTGCTTGCGTTCAATCCGATTGTAGGGCTCGGTAATCGAGTAGTACAGGTAGTAAGAGAGCCCGAGAATGACGATTGCCAGTACAATCTGCAGGCCGATCCGAATCTGTTTGGTACGCGAAGCCATGTGAGGGATCCATTGGGTGATGACGAAAACACTCGTGGCGTGCCACGCCAGACGTCAACGCGTTGACGCTCGTGAGACGTTCCTCTCTGACGGCGGGACAGTACCAACGCCGAAAATAGGAGGAACCCGAGCAAATTGCAATTCCCCCCGACCGCAGCAATCCCATCTTTGCCGAGGGATCAGACTTGCCTCTCGTTCAGAGCACGCTACACCGCACCCGCCCCGACACGCGCACATCCACTGCGGCGAAACCGGAGGACGTGCGGCGGACGCTCTCCTCTGCTTGACTGGAATTTTATATCCGATTGCCCTGCCACTCCCGGCGATGCGACCACTTCGCGCGAGCGAGCCACAATGGTCCCAAACGGGACAACCGCGCTTCACAGGAATAGAACAGCCTTCCCCGAACGTCTTGTCTTCTCGAACCGCCCCTCCTGTTTCTGCCTGTTCGTTTCAACTGCGTCGAATTGTCAAAAACAAAGCGGGCCCCGTAGAGTTGGACTCGACTGCTTTCGCTGTTGTCTTCCCCTTCGAATCTGGGGTCTCCCATGATGAATTTGCTCATCAACGTGGACCACATCGGTACCCTGAGGAACGCCCGCCAGGAAACGTTCCCCGACCCGGTCCACGCGGCGGCTCGCTGTGAGCATGCTGGGGCCGACGGGATTGTCTTTCACCTCCGCGAGGACCGGCGTCACATTACGGAGCGCGACGTGCATCTCTTCCGCGAGACGGTGCAAGGCAAGCTCGACTTTGAGCTCTCGACTGAGGAAGAGGTCGTGTCGATCTGCTGCGACGTGGCCCCGGACCTGGCCACCCTCGTTCCGGAGCGCCGCGAGGAGGTCACGACGGAGGGGGGGCTCGACGTGGCGGCAAACCGGGAGCGACTCGATACGGTCATCGCGCGCTTGTTCGACGCGGGCGTCGAGCAAGTCAGCCTCTTCGTCGATCCTGTTCCGGAGTACGTCGAGGCAGCCGCCGAAACGGACGCCAATTGCGTGGAGCTCCACACCGGCGACTTTGCCGATGCCCCCACCGATGCAGCCCAGCGGGAGGAAGCCGAACGCCTCGCCCGAAGCGCCGAGGTGGCCCACGAGGCTGGCCTCCGCGTGCACGCCGGGCACGGCCTCAACTATCGCAACATCCCGCTATTTCGCAAGACCGTCCCGCACGTGGCGGAGGTCTCCATCGGATTCGCCGTGGTGGCCCGCTCGGTGCTGGTGGGCCTGGACCAGGCCGTCCGGGACATGCGTGCAACGGTGAAAGGCTACTAACTCGCGTTTCGAGTTGAGCGTTGTGGGTTGAACGTTGTTTTGCTTCGTATTCAGCACGACGAACACCTCCCTCCACAACCCTCAACGCAGAACCCATAACGTATAACGACCCGATTCTATGGAGGAGCCGTCGTCTTTTTTCGAAGACATTCCCGAGGACCACAAGAGCGGCTATGTCGCCATCGTGGGCAAGCCCAACGTGGGCAAGAGCACGCTCATGAACGCGATGCTTGGCCAGAAGCTGTCCATTGTCACGCGAAAGCCGCAAACGACGCGGCACCGCATCATTGGGATCCACTCCAGCCCGGAGCACCAGGTCATCTTCCTCGACACGCCGGGCATCATCGATCCGCGCTACGGCTTGCATGAAGCCATGATGGGCCAGGTGAAGGGCGCGATTCGCGACGCCGACCTCCTGCTCTTTCTCCACGAGGCCACCCAGGAGGAGCCGGACACCGAGAGCCTCCAGCAAATTGGGGACACGCCCGCCTTTCTGGTACTGACGAAGATGGACCTCATTCCCCAGGACGAGGCCCTACCGCTCGTGGAATCTTACACCGAACTCCGCGCCTTCGATGAGGTCGTCCCCACCTCGGCCCTGACGGGGCACAACATCGACACGCTCCTCGATCTCGTGGTCGACACCCTCCCGGAGGGACCGCCGTTCTACCCCAAGGAAATGATCAGCGAGCACCCGGAGCGCTTTTTCGTGGCCGAGATCATCCGCGAGAAGGCCTTCCAGCAGTACCACGAGGAACTGCCCTACTCCATTCAGGTCAACATCGTCACGTACGAGGAGCGGGAGGGCCCGCAAAAGGACTACATTGACGCGGAAATCGTAGTGATGAGCGAGTCGCACAAGGGCATTATCATTGGAGAGGGCGGCAACGCCATCAAGAAGGTGGGGACCGAGGCACGCAAGGACATTGAGGACTTCGTCCAGTCGCCGGTTTACCTGAACCTCCACGTGAAGGTGCAGGAGGACTGGCGCGACCGCGAGCAGCTGCTCCGTTCCTACGGTTATCGATCGTAGCGGTCCGATCCCAGGTTGGGCATTCGACAAAATGGCTTGCCCTACGAACGGGTCCGATATTTTCTCCGTCATCGGATCTGCATCGTCAAGCCGTCCTCCACAGCTCTCCGGTACGCCTCGGGAACGCCTGTGCGTAGCACTGTGTGCTGCTTCATCTCGCGCCGCCTCGGATACGTCTTTCGTAGGTGGCTGAAGTAGTTTCCCCGCTCACCTTCCGGCTGCTTGAGATAGCCTCGCATCCGCGCATCGTCGGCCGCCAGGTCGTAGGCCTGCTGAACGAGGTGGTGGAGCCAGTCCGTACGGGAAAGGCGCGGATCCGGTGGATGGCAGCGAAGCCCGTCCGGATCGCCGGGCTGGAGCACCGTTGCCGCGTCCCACGAGGGCTCCACGCCGAGAACGTCACAAAGCGCCTCGTAAAGCATGGTGGTCCCCCGCACCTTGCCGTCGTACGCGTACCCGGCGATGTGCGGCGTCGCCACGTCCACAGCCCGCACCAGTGCCGGATCGGGCACAGGCTCCCCCTCCCACACATCGAGGGCAGCAGCCTCTACGCGCCCGTCCTCGACTGCAGCAAGAAGCGCGTCGTTGGCCACCACAGGCCCACGCGAGGTGTTGATCAGCCACACCCCGGGCTTCGTCCGCGCGATCGCATCCGCATCTAAAAGGTGGTGGGTCGGGTAGGGGCCGTCGGTCGTCAAGGGAACGTGACACGTAATCACATCTGCTTCCCGCAGCACCGCATCCAGAGGCACAAAGTCGTGTGCTTCTCCGGCCGCCTCCGCCTCGTCCGCCAGCGGTGGATCGTTACGCAGCACCTCCAGCCCAAGCGCCGGAAGCCGCCGAGCGAGGCGACCGCCGATGTTGCCGCATCCGACGATGCCGACCGTTCGGCCACGAAGGGGCTCCCTCCGATGTCGAGCAAGCGTGAGGAGAGAAGCCACCACGTAGTTGGCCACCGAGTCGGCGTTCGAGGCGGGGGCGTGTGCAAAAGCGATGTCTTCGGCTTCCAGGTAGTCGCGGTCAACGTGATCCGTGCCAATGGTGGCAGATCCGACGAAGCGGACCGCACTTCCGTCTAGAAGCGCCGGGCCCACCGGGGTTACACTCCGCACCAAGAGCACGTCCACGTCTCGCACCGCATCAGGTCCAATGGACCGCCCGTCACAGCGCTCTACCGAGCCGAGTGTCCCGAAGGATTCTTCCACACACGGAATGTTTTCATCAGCCAGAATCTGAAGCGACGACACAACGAATCCTAAAGATGATTCATGAAAGCGCTTTGCATATCACCTACACAAAAACGAACAGGAAAAGATGTGCAGAGAACGGTTCAAGAGAGTATAAACACCGAATCAATACGTTTGTAAACGGACGTGAATTAACGACATGTATGGCATAAGTACATTATTTGCATAGGTTTATGTGAATCCGGCATGTGGAAACCTCACACGGGCACGCGGAGTAGACCGGGGTCAGATATTCAGCTTACCGTGCATGACTTTTCATTTCGCCCTCCGCTCTTCTTTTCTCCTTTCGTTGACTTCTCATAGCAGCTGAACCAATATGAGTAATCGTGCTCTCATTCTCTGGGCGTGCATTGGAATCTTGCTTCTCTCAGCCGCCAAGGTAACCACCGGAATCCAATCCCGGGAAGACGTTTCGGCGGCACTGCTTTCCAGCGTGGACGCGACCGACCAGGCACACACTCGAGACGCTAACATGGAATTGTTAGGTGCCGCCTACGGTCCGTCCCAACCAGCCATCGAACGTCCCCAGACCGTGCCCGGAACCATCAAAGAGAGCACGCTTTGGCTCGCTCGCGCCATTTACTCAGAAACGAAGCTCCCCCACGAGCAAGAACTAGTGGCCTGGGTCGTGCGGAACCGCGTCGAAACGGACTATCGTGGTGCAACGACATACAAGGAGGCCGTTCTCGACCCGTACCAGTTCAGCGCTTTCAATCCCGGCACGTCGAAGCGGTCGTTCTATCTAAGCCTAACGCCCGAGGTTCAGCTGCCCTCCTGGCAACAGGCCCTCTGGATCGCACACTACGTACGCCACGCCGATCCGGCGTACCGGCCCTTCTCCATCGAAACGCGTCACTTCTACAGCGAACGCTCGATGACGGGACGCAGCCATCCGTACTGGGCCAATCGCCAGCAATTCGTGCAGCCAGG
>CAZTDC010000037.1:0-15631 GCA_964612165.1 uncultured Salinivenus sp. | reverse complement strand
GCAGCGTATTCCCGGCAGGCTCGACCACCAGAAGCTGTGCCGTGTTGGTGCCGATGTCGATCGTCGCGATGGGCATGGCAGGCGAGAGGGGACGGGTTCAGTCAAGGTCAGACGAGCGAGGGCAGGCGCGGACGGCCCACCACCCGTTTTCGGTGATCTCCTCATCGGCCGTCAGGCGGTGGTTGTTGAGAGCGTCTATCATCTGGTCCTGGTCGCTTTCGAGAAGGCCGGACAGGATCAGAGTGCCGTCGGGCGCTAGTCGGGAACGAAGCGCCGGAAGCAGGTCGAGAAGCGTGTCTCGCGTGATGTTCGCGATGACGACGTCGGCGGGCGCATCCGGCACGGCCTCAATTGAGCCGTCACGCACGACCACGCACTCCCCCGCATCATTCAACGCCACGTTTTCCCGCGCGTTTGCCACCGCCTTCGGATTGGTGTCCACCGCGAGAACGGAACGGGCCCCGAGATCGCAGGCGGCGATGGCGAGCACGCCGGTGCCCGTGCCCACGTCAATCACCTCGTCGGTATCGTCAACAGCATCGATAAGGAGGCGGAGGGCGAGCCGCGTCGTCGCGTGGTGGCCGGTACCGAAGCTCATTTTTGGGTCGATGCGGAGGGCCCTTGCGTTGCTATGCTCGAGTGGGATCTCCGTCGAGCGGCCGCAGAGAAGGAAAGGACCCACCCGAACCGGCGCAATCGACTCCTCCCACACGGCGTTCCAGTTTCGATCGCTCAGGACCCGAATGTGCAGTGCATCACCGTAGCCGTCGGCCCGAAGCTGAGCCGCGAGGCGCTCGCGCAGGGCGTTGGACCACTGCTCGGTGGGGACGTACGCCGTAAGCTTGGCCTTCGTCTGGAGGAAGCCCGTCGCCCGGTCGTCCAGCAAGCCGATGTACCGGTCGTGCTCCAGTTCAGGAACCGAGAGGGTAACTTCTACCGTCTCCATTGAACGGAAAAAACTTCACGAAAGAGAAAAATTTCACAAAGAGGCGACAAGGCCCCTTTAGTAGAACGAGCAATCTTGATATAATATGCTTGGTAGTAAACAAAAAAAGCGGATTATCCGAGTCATATAGCGTTGCTCAATTGCGTTGTACGCAAAATCAGTTTTCCTCCTCAACAGGAATGAATCTATCGACCCGTTCACAATCGACCGGCTCGAGCAACGTCATGCCGATGCGTGAATAGGATTCGGAAATCCGTTGTCGCTCACAATCGTGCTCGGTCCTGGAGACTCCTTTTCCAGGGAACGCTCTTCACGTACGTTCTCACGAATCGGTAAAATCCACGCGGTCTATGTCTATCAATTCGTTTCGCTCACGGGGAGCCCGGGTCCTGCGATGGATTGGGGCCGTACTTGCGCTCCTGATTCTTGCAGTTCCTTCAGCCCAGGCACAGCAAGACCTGCTTTCGAAATTCGAGAAGAAGGTCACGACCTTTACGCTCGACAACGGCTTGGATTTCGTTGTGATCGAGCGCCACGACGCACCGGTTGTGTCCTTTGCCACGTACGCCGATGTGGGGTCGGTGGACGAGCCGGAGGGGAAGACCGGCATCGCCCATATGTTCGAGCACATGGCCTTCAAGGGGTCGACCACCATTGGCACCAACGATATTGAGAAGGAGATGGAGGCCCTCCAGCGGCAGGAGGAACTCTACCTCAAACTCCGCCGCGAGAAGGCGAAAGGATCGCAGGCGGATTCGTCCCGTATCGCGACGCTCGAAGAGCAGTTCGAGAAGGCACAGGAAGAGGCCAAGTCGCACATTAAGGAGGGAGAGTTTGAGAATATCCTCAAGCGAAACGGGGTGACGGACCTCAATGCGTATACCTCGGCCGACCAGACGGTTTACCTGTACAGCCTCCCGGCCAATAAGCTCGAGCTCTTCTTTGCGCTGGGGTCGGATCGCTTCACGAACCCGGTGCTCCGCGAGTTTTACACCGAGCGCGACGTGGTGATGGAGGAGCGACGCAGCAGCGAGTCGAGTCCCGTTGGCCGCCTCGTTGAAGAGTTCCTTACCACGGCTTTCAAGGCGCACCCCTACGGCAATCCGACGATTGGTCACATGTCGGACATCCGGAATTTGTCCCGGACCGACGCGAAGCAGTTCTTCGAGAAGCACTACAACGCGAGCAACCTCACGATTGGGATTTCGGGCGACGTGGACCCGGATCGGGTAGAAGAGCTCGCTGAGAAGTACTTTAGTCGGCTGCCGGAGGGCGAGCGCCCGCTTCCGATCACGACCGAGGAGCCGGAGCAGATTGGGGAACGCCGCGTGGTCGTCCGCGAGCAAAGCCAGCCGGCGGTGCTCATCGGGTATCATCGAGGAAGCATGCACAGCGAAAATGATCCCGTGTACGACATTCTGGAGGATGTCCTTACGGGCGGTCGTACGAGCCGGCTTCACAAGCGCCTCGTCGAGACCGAGAAGGTCCTTCAAGTGCAGGCCCTTCCGAGTTTCCCGGGCAGCAAGTACGAAAGCCTCTTCAGCATCTTCACCTTCCCCAATCGAGGGGTCTCGCCCGATAGCGTCGAGCAGATCGTCTACGACGAGCTCGACAAGATCGCCGAAGAGGGCATCACGCAGGAAGAGCTGCAGCGAGCGAAAACGCGGGCCCGAAGTGATCTGATCGGAGAGCTGGATTCGAATCTCGGCCTGGCCATCCAGTTTGCCCAGAAGAAGACGTTGACTGGCGACTGGCGCAACGTCTTTCGGGAGCTGAATGAACTGGACGCCGTGACGGTGGACGATGTGCAGCACGTGGCACAAGAGACATTTGAGCGCAGCAATCGCACGGTGGGCATGATTAAGACCGAAAAGGACGAGACAAGCCAAACGACGGCTTCCGCGAACTGACGCTCGCATCTCCCTCGCGCTCCCCCATTTTCGTACGTAACGCATAGCCGAAATCAATGTCTCCTACGATGAGCCGCTTTCTCCGATTTGTTTCCCCGTCCATTTTGTTCGCCCTGCTGGTTGTCGGGCTCATTGCGCGTCCGGCCTCGGCTCAGAAGACGGACGGCGAAATTCGCACAGCCGACTACGACGTCAATGAGCTAACCTTTCCGGAGCTTCGCGACTTTGAAATCCCGGAGCCGGAGCGCGTCGAGCTTGAGAATGGCATGACTGTATTCTTGCTGGAGGATCCCGAGCTCCCGCAGGTCAACGCCGAGGCCCGGATCGGGGTGGGATCGGTGTACGAGCCGGCGAAGAAGCGCGGGCTCGCCTCCGTGACCGGCACCGTCATGCGGACGGGCGGCACCGAGTCGATGTCGCCGGACAGCGTCAATACGGTGCTTGAGAATCTGGGGGCGACCGTCGAGACCAACATCGGCCAAACCTCTGGATCAGCCTACATGTCGACCCTCTCCGAAAACGTGGACACGGTGCTTCCGGTGTTTGCCGAGGTCCTTCGCAGTCCCGGCTTCGACAAGGAAAAGATTCAGCAGACGAAGAGCCAGGAGAAGTCGGTCATCTCGCGCCGAAACGACAACGCCCGCCAAATCGCGTCCCGTGAGTTCGACAAGATTCTCTACGGCGAGGACAGCCCCTACGCCCGGACGAAAGAGTACTACACCATCGATCGGATTGAGCGACAGGACCTGGTGGACTTCCACGAGGAGTACGTGAACCCGAGCAATGTCATCCTGAGCGTGTGGGGCGACTTCGACGCCGGCGCGATGGAGAAGAGGATCCGCGAGCAGTTTGGCGATTGGCAGGCCGCGGAGGACTTCGATCCCCCGATGCCCCCGACGCCGGAGGGAACGCGGGAGTATTCGGTCAACTTCGTTCAGAAGAGCGACGTCAACCAGAGCACCGTTTACATGGGTCACCCGGGCGAGATTACCCGCAGGAGCGACGACTATGCGCCGATCACGATCATGAATGAGGTCCTGACCGCCCCCTTTACCGGGCGTCTCTTCGATACGGTGCGGTCGGAGAAGGGGCTGGCCTATTCGGTAGGGGGACAGTATACGGCCGGATATAATCGGCCGGGGCGCTTCTTCGCGGCGGTGTTCTCGAAGAGTGCGAGCACAGTCGAGGCGACGGAGGCCACCATGGCCGAGGTGAAGCGGATGAAGAAGGAGCCGCCTACGAAAGAGGAGCTTGGCCTCGCCAAGGACAGCTATCTCAATTCCTTCGTCTTCAACTTTGACACGGAGCGCAAAATTCTAGACCGCCGGATGACGTACGAGTACTACGATTATCCGTCGGACTTTCTCCAGCAGACGAAGGACAACATCGAAGAGGTGACGGCCGAGGACGTGCTGTCGGTGTCGAAGAAGTACCTCCACCCCGACGAGTCTCACATCCTGATCGTGGGCAAGCGGGAAAACTTTAGCGACTCGCTTTCGACGCTCACAAAAGACGGATCGGTCAACGAGATTGACATTTCCATCCCGACGAGTCCGCCGGGGGAGGACACGGAGCAGGAGCCTGCGTCGGCGGAGGCCAAGGCAGCTGGAATGAAGGCCCTGAAGAAGGCTCGGGGTGCCCTTGGTGGCGAGGCGTTCGCGAACGTGAAGAACATCCGTCTGAAAGGAACGCAGTCCATGTCGCGGGGGGGAAAGACGATGGATATGGACATGACGATGATTCAGTCCTTTCCCGATCGGGTACGCGCCGAGATTAAAACACCCCGCGGGACGGTGGTTGTGATGGTAAATGGAGACAGCGGCACGATGAAGATGGGGGGACGCTCGAAGTCCATGCCTGCAAAGCGGGTCGAGCAACGGAAGGCCGATCTCTGGCGAAGCATCCCCTACCTCATGGCCAACATCGACCACGACGGTCTCGTTGTGCAGGATCAGGGCACCGAAAAGGTGAAAGGCACGACCTACCGGTCGCTCAAAGTGGCGCCGCCGGTTGGCGATCCGTACACGCTGTACCTCAAGCCGGAGTCCATGCGGCCGGCCCGCTTTTCCTACACGGCGAAAACCCGGAAGGGACCGAAAGAGGCCATGTCGGTGCTCAAGAACTACAAGAAGGTGTCCGGCGTCATGATTCCGCACAAGACCGTCACCTATCAGGACGGCGAGAAGTCCACTGAGGTTACCCTCAAGACAGTCACTGTCAATGCGGATGTGAGCGACGATCTCTTCACGGAAAGCGGCGCGTCCGAAGAGTGAGCGCTGGGCTCGTTTGCGTTGAACTTTGTCTTCAAGTCTTTTCGGCGTACGGACCTGTTGTAAACTACTCGGCGGTGAGGGGGGCAGTCCCCTCACCTGACCGATTTCCGGGGGGCTTTCCCGATCAGTTCGAATCCTTTCTGGGAGGAGCCTGGGGGAGCTGTATCGAAGGGTCGTACTTCCAGATCTGGCATCGTTTTTGGGAATAAAATACCGAGGCGTTTTCCGACAAAGTCTTTTCCTCCTTTCTGAGAGGAGGGGATTGCAGTGTGATTGAGATGATGGGTGGGGACCATTTCGTTTGACGAACTTGTCCCTGGTTCATCGAAGGGAGAAGCAAGGGGCTCACCTCGTTCCCGACTCAAACCGGGCAGGACATTTTGCTTTAAATCCGAGGAGTCTTTATACTCAACATCGAAGTTCTTCCGATCGGCCTCTTATCTTGAGGTGAGAATCATCGACGGAGTCGGATCTCGCTTCAATCCGACGGTTCCGCTTTTTCTGTTCCGATGTCGCCGGGCTGTATGGCCAAATTGCTATTTGCATTTGGAAATTCGTTTCTAGAGGCGCTTGGGATCGGGTCGTATCTTCTGGGGGATTCCCTTCCGGAATCGTTTTTCCCGTGGCTTGGTGGCAGTCTCGCCTTCGTGGCTGCTGTCGTTCTAACGCCTCTTGTCCTTCGGGTGGCGCTCTGGAGGGGGTGGATTGCACGTCCGAGCGCCGATCGGTGGCACAACCGACCGGTCGCCCTATCGGGCGGCATCGCGCTCTTTTTGGGCGTAGGCGTGGGACTGGCTGGCAGCGGGGCCCTAACGGCGTACACAGGGCCGGTGTGGGGAGGGGCAACTCTTATCTTCGCTGTTGGGCTGGCCGATGATCTGTTGGACGTGCGCCCCGAAGCGAAACTCATCGCCCAGGTCGTAGCAACGGCGCTTCTGCTTTACGCCGGCCATGGATTTTGGCGAGGCGGCCCCTTCTGGGTATCCATCCCGCTCACGTTTCTGTGGACCATCGGCATCACGAATGCCGTCAATCTCATCGATGGTCTGGATGGTCTTGCGGCCAGCATTACTGCCATTGCCGCTGCGGCACTGGCTGTTCTCGGTGGGGCCGTAGGGCAGATTGGCTTGGCGGCTGTGGCGGCGACGCTTGCCGGGGCCAGTCTCGGCTTTCTGGTGTACAACGCCAAGCCCGCTCGAATCTTCATGGGCGACTGTGGAAGCTTGTTTTTGGGATACATGCTGGCGGTGATTGCTCTTGGGGTCCAGAGCACAGGGGAGCCCGTCGTGAGCACGCTGGTGCCCGTTGTCGTGTTGGCCGTGCCGATCTTCGACACGACCTTCGTAACCGTCACACGCATCCTCGAGGGACGCAGCGTCACCGAAGGCGGGAACGATCACACGCACCACCGACTCGTTCGGTTGGGACTGTCTGAGAAAGGAGCGGTTCTCACCCTGACCGGGGTCAGTGCGCTCTTCGCGTTGGCTGCCCTCGCCCTTCTTTGGTCAACCGCACAGCTCTTCATGGCCCTGCTTCTACTGGGCATCGTGGGCAGTGTCGTGTTCGGATTGTACCTCGTCGGAAGTCCCTCCTACGATTCCCCATCCTCTACGGACGCCCCGAGGTTCACCGAACGCATCGGAGCGGTGATGCGGGCCCTCGCCGGAGGCGTCTATTGGAAGTCGGTCGGGGGCGTGGTGGCAGACCTGCTGGTCATCGTCGCGGCGTTCATCGTGGCTTTTCACCTGCGGTTCGGCGGCGAGCCCCCTGCTGGTCAGCTTGACGTGATGATTCAGGCGCTTCCCGGGGTTGTCTGCATCAAGATCGTCATTTTCTATGTCTTCGGGCTCTACCACGGGGTATGGCGACACGCCGGAACCCCCGAGGTTGTGCGTCTGGGCAAGGCGTCGACGCTGGCTTCCGGGCTCTCTCTGATCGGATTGGTCGCGACTTTCGGGGGGGAGACGGTGTCTTTGTCGGTACTGGTCCTGGACTGGATGATTGCAACGATGGCCGTGGGGGGGACACGGTTTGGGTTCCGGGCCCTTCGGCAGTACTTTGCCGTGCAACGAGGAGGTGGGCAGCGCGTGCTTGTCTACGGGAGTGGCGACCATGGGCTTCTCGTCCTCCGACACCTGCGCCAGCGTATGGATCGGACCGTGGTGGGACTGCTCGATGCCGACCCGGCCAAACAGGGATTGCAGGTGCAGGGCGTGACGGTGCTGGGCACCATTGGCGAGCTGTCTGACATCGTTTCTGAGTATGACGTCGATGAGGTCATCGTGCCGGTTCAGAACACGACGGAGAAGCGTCGACGCCAACTGGTTCGACAGTGCGCAGAAGAAGGGATTGGCTGCAAGCACTTTGCCTTTAGTCTACAGCCAGCCACCGAAGCGGGCGCCATTCCTCCTTCCACCGCAGGGGATGGGGCTCAAGAACGGTCTCCTCAATCGGCCTCCCCGTAAACGAGTGCGTTACGTATCGTTCGGAGACGGTCGGTAGGCAGGACGTCGGTTAGTTCACCCGCTTCCGAATCTGTCTCATTTCGCGTCGAAGCTGGGCAGGAAGAGGGGCGGTCTGGTCTCCAACCCGCAGCTTCACGGCGGCGGTCTCTGTCATCGTGAGAAAGGTCTTCTCCGAAATGAAGACCTTGGTGGGGCCCACCCCTTCCTCTGGGCGCTCGAGGGATTCGATGGGAAGGGACTTGTCCTCATAGACGAGCGCGATCGTATCTTCGGGGGCGGCCCCGATCAGACTGAGTGCCCACTGGGTCGTGTCCGAGTCGACAATTCCCATGGCTCGTACAGAGACCCTCTCCGCGATGCCATGAGGACGCTCGGTCAGCGTTATTTTCTTCCCGCGTGGACCTTCCACCGTCCCGATATTTTCCCACTGCGCTGCAGCAGGAGAAGCGCCGAAAAGGAGGGAAACGACAACTGCGAGAAACGCGCCGGTGAGAACTCGAACGAGCATGGTGGGCTTACAAAACTACTTTATGGATCGCTGACTGCGTGACGAAAATGCACCCTTTCTTCCCCAAGTGCAATCGGGCTCTGGCCGCAACCTGCAACAAGTCACTTGCGGATCTGGCTGGGCCGTTTGGTTAAAGAGGGTGAGCCGGAAGGGGATACAGGTGACAGCACCGAATTTGCATGCAGTCACGGTGCCCCCTCAACCAATCGTCCGTGCCCCTCACGCTCGTTGATTTTTCAAGGAATGTATGTTGAAGTCGTCCAGTGGAACGGTGAGCGGGATCAAGGCTTCGACCCGCTATGGGGGCCGTTCCGTCATGGTGGCGCGTGACCACTGCTTCGGCCATTTTGCGGTCCGTTACGTGTCCGGCCACCAGCACGAACCGAAGAGGAGATTGCCAATGGGGTCTATATGCGACACAAGATCCTCGCCCCGATCCCCAAAGACCATCATGCATTTACAGGGACGCCTCAGAGCGGTTATGGGTCTTCTCGACCGATTGAGAGTCCAGATTAGGCGTCCGCTGCTGGAGGCGGTCCAGGATGAACCGTCCTGAAAGGGCGTCCGTTGGGGGCCGTACTGTACAAGGAGTCCGGGCAGGAAATGGATCTTGGACAGGCGGTATTAGTCGCTAAAGACGTCCCAAATCTGATTCATTTCGTCGGTAGGAGGCGAGTCTTCCTCGTCCTCCTCCTTGGATGAGGAGGCGCTTCCCGAATTCTCGTTCTGCATTCCCTGCACGTCTTTCTTGATTGCCTCAAACTGGGACTTGCTCTTCGAACGTGACTCTTCTTCCTCGTTCTCTTCGTCGGCCGTCGTGTCGGTGCTGTTGGACGTCGAGGCAGACTGGTTTTCGGGAAGACGGTTCGGAAAGAGAGAGTCTACCCATTCTTCCGTTGATTTCTCGTTCGAAGACGGGTCGTCCTCCTTGTCCGTAGTTTCGTCTTTGCCCGGAGCCGAGGTCGACTCAGGCGAAGGAGACCGGTTGGCTGACGAGGTGGTTTCTGTGGGGGAGTCGTCCACTGTTGGGGCGGTGTCGCCTTGCGGATCGAGCGACGAAAGCCCTCGCATCTCTTCTTCGAGAGTATCCTGGATCTCCTGAACAATTGAGTGGAGTTTGGCCTGCTTCGTTTCGAGAAGTCCGCGCTCCTCTTCAAGTTCGCGTTCTTTCTCGTCGAGGCGGTCTTCCTTCGTCTTCATCTCGTCCTTCAATTGCTCGGCCCGCCTCTTGGCTTTCTCGGCCTTGTCGGCCGTCTGGCCGATCTCGTCTAGCTTCGCTTCAAGAGTGTGGACACGCTCTTCGAGGGCTTGGGCGCGATTCATCATCTCGTCCCATTGATCTGCGACCTCGTTGAGAAACGCGTATACCTCTTCTTCCTCGAGACCACTGAAACTGGTGGAGAATGAACGATTGCGGATGTCAGATGAGGAGAAATCCATGGTATTGGTGGGGGACAGTCAAAAAAGCCGAGTTGAGCCGCGAGAGTCCGCTCCCGTGGAGCTATACTCAAAGCAAGAAACATGCATACGTGGTGAGAAAAGGCATATTCCCAGAATGTTCGTCGGCAAAGCGACTGTGTGCAGCTACGCTACCCGGTTCATGCCTGGCTCCTCGCAAATGAGACGCCCGCATCGATTGCTCGTACGAGACGACGATCTCGCTACGCGACGGGAGACAAAGGCAGTCCCCGTTGTGCAGTCGGCGATAACTGGAAAATCAGCTGTGACGTCCAGCGGGAAGATTTGCAGACCAACGGGACAGCGTCCGACCGTTGAGTGATCACGAGAGGAGCAACCTGCGCTGCCGTTCTGAATCACTTACTAGAGAGAAAACCCCATGCCCGTCTTTCAACTGTGACGCGCATGCCTACGTGTCGGAGGGCGTTTCCCGTCGGATGATCCAGGCCATGCCCAGGTAGCCGAAGAAGGCCGCAACCGTGACGGTCACTGCTGCCTGACTCAAGCGGGCGCCTCCGCCTGTCACCTCCTCGATCATCAGCATGAGTACGAGGAACAGACCCGATAGGACACAGGCCCCAGCCAGTACGTGGCCCCAGGTTTGAAACGCCCTGTCGTCGAACATACCGATCCGTATGCAAGCCTCTGTCCGTTGAAAAGTAGAGGGCCGTGCTCCATTTAGCCAACTCCTCGTCGTAGAGCTCGCCACGGACCGGTGAAGAGGCCTGGATCCGTTCGAGGGAAGGGGGGCACAGCTCCCAAAGGCCGAGTCTGGTTTCGTTCGCCGCGGTTTAGACGTGAGCGGGATCCGTTCCAGGCTTCCATTTTATGTTGCATCCCATGGACGGCTTCTGATCGATCGTCACCTCGCCTTGGTCGAGCACGTCGTCCAGGGCCCGTCGCAGATCGCCCCCGTGGGCCTCTCCCTCATCCGGCCGGGTGTCGTCGAAGCGGCCGCGGTACGCGAGTTGGCGGTCTGCATCGAAGACATAGAAGTCGGGCGTACAGGCGGCCTCGTAGGCCTTTGCGACCTCCTGGCTTTCGTCCTGAAGATACGGGAACGGATACTCTTTCTCGTCGGCGCGCTCAGCCATGCTTTCGAAGGAATCATCCGGATAGCGGTCCGGGTCATTCGAGCAGATCGCGAGAAACTGAACGCCCTGCTCCTGATACTCCCGCGCCATGGCCAGCAGTTCATCTTCCACGTGTTTGGCGTAGGGGCAGTGGTTGCACGTGAACACGATGACGAGCGCCTCCGCGTCGTCGTAGTCGTCAAGAGAGCGCGACTCATCGCCGCGGTCGTCGACGTCGGGATTTGCAGCCGGGAGCGAGAAGGAGGGAGCACGCTGCCCCAGCTCCATCATGGTCGATTCGGTGACAGCCATCGTACGATGGGAGTTTGGTGAAACGTTGAGCGCAAGAGCAAAAAGGAGAAACACAATCGGCGCATACAGTTTCGCCGAGGACATTCTCAAACCACAAGTGCCACAGCGAAGTTCAGGACGAAACGTAGCGGGATTGGAAAATGGGCGAAGCGTGAACGGGAAACCGGGATCCACCATCGCCGTCAAATACCCTCCTCTAAATAGCTTCTTCGCGTTCCGAATACGTCTCACATGGATTTTCGACACCTTGTATCTGTATTCTGTGTTTGCCTTCTGTCGGCGGCGATTCCGGTAACGGGGGCGGCGCAGGTTCCCGACACCGTCTCTACACAGACCACTGAAGCGTCGAGTGAGGAGGACGAGAAAGATGCTCCCTACGTGCCGACCGCTCAGTCGGTAGTGAACAAGATGGTTGAGGTGGCCGACCTCTCTCCGGACGACGTCGTGTACGACTTGGGGAGCGGAGACGGTCGCATTCCGATCACAGCCGCGGAGAAGTATGGGGCCCGAGCCGTTGGGATTGAGATCGACTCGGCACTTGTGGAGCGAGCCCGTGCAAATGCCCGCGAGGCCGGGGTTGCCGACAAGGTGACGTTTCGGCAGGAGGACTTCTTCAAGGCCGATGTCAGTGATGCAACGGTCGTCATGCTTTATCTCTGGCCCGAAGTGAACATCAAACTGCGCCCGAAGCTCCTCCGCGAACTCGACCCGGGCGATCGCATTTTGTCCCACGATTTCCGCATGGGCGATTGGGAGCCCGACCGCAAGGTGGATGCGGGGAGGGGCAACACCGGCTGGGAGACCATTTACATTTGGACCGTACCGGAAAGCGTGCCGGACCACCTGATGGACATCTCGGACGAGCCGGAGATCAACCAGTAGCGCGGGACCTCGCCTCCCCCCTCCGCCCAGTGCCCCGCATCGTCGCGAATCGCCCGGGGGAGTGGTCCGGCACGAGATCGCCTTCTACTGGTCGGACGATTGGTCTTCTAGTTTAAAGTTGACGGGCAGCGTCATCTGTACCTTCACCGGCGTTCCGCGCTGCTTTCCGGGTGTGCACTCTAGTTCTTGTACGGCGTTCAGGGCTTCCTCGTCGAGCAACTCGTGCACGCCCCGCGTGACGGTCGGATTGGTCACCTCTCCGTCTTCGTTGACGACGAACTGCACGAATACGCGCCCTTCGAGGCCGGCCTTTTCCGCGAACGTGGGATAGTCGATTGCCTGTTGGACCGCGTGGACCCCTCCACAGTCCGGCTTCTCCTCGACAATGACGAAGACTTCGTCTTTTGGGTCTTCATTGGTCGGTTCGGGGGACGGCTCGTCCGGTGTCGGCGGTCCCGTTCCCCTGTTCAAAGAGTCCGTCAGGTTAAGCGACGCGTCGAAGTTCACCTCCTCTTGCTCAATCACGGTGTTGTCTGGCACCTCCACGGGCACGGGAGCCCTCGGCGGCGGCGGAACGTTCGTCTGCTGTTCGGTTTGTTTGACTTCCTCCATCTCGACGACCTCCTGAGCCTGCAGGTGCACCTGGAAGTCTCCCGAATTGGGGGAAAGGGTCATGCGGGCGGCCGTGACGAGAAGAAGCAGGGCCAGGACCAGCCCAATTTCGACGTATAAGCCGTAGTATTTTTGTAGGTGAGAGCCTTTTCTGTTGGGGCGGGTCATGGGACGATGGGCATTGTTGTCAGAACACAGTTGGAGGCATCGGCCCAACCGGAGTGGGCCGGGCGATTCTCGGCGTCTCGTGGGAAAGCAAGGCTGAAGGCATCGTCGGAGTTCTCTTTGCGTGATCGTGCATTGTGTAGAAGACCTCGGGCATGCCGGGCCCACTTTCGGCTGTGGCATTCCCTCTTTTTCTCATTACCTTAAACGTGGAACCCCGCTTTCGGGTCTTTCCAGAGGCAAGGGATGTTCTACCGTCCCTGTGGGGGATGGCCCCAATTTTTTAAGGATCTGCTCGTCTCTGCCTCGCCATTGGTTTTGCCATGCGATCCCGCCTTCTCTTCGTCTGTACCGGCAACACGTGCCGGAGTCCGCTCGCCGAAGCGTTGGCCGAGGAACGGGGCGTACCCGCCGAGAGTGCGGGCGTGGCTGCGCAGCGGGGGGACGGAGCCGCTCCGTACGCCGTCCGTGCCCTGCGAACCGCTCGGGGGCTCGACCTCAGCCACCACGCTCCCAAAGATGTGAGTAACCTCGATCTAGGGGTCTTCGATCGAATTGTGGCAATGGACCCAAAGGTCGCACAGCAACTGCGGGCCGAGCACGACGTGAACGCCGACGCCCTCGTGACCTGGACGATTCCCGACCCGTACGGCGGAACGCTGGCCGACTACCGGTACTGCCTCGAACAAATCGACGCAGCCCTCGACCGGCTTCTCGAGACGTAGTCCCTCAGTTATGTCCGAGACCTCACGGTTCGGGTTCTCCTTCGGATCTAGAAGCCGACGTCGGAAAACAGCGGCCTCGCTAAGCGGTATTCTCTACTCCGTTTCCCTCACTGACCTGATCCTGTCATGCCCGACTACGACATCGAAAAGCTCGACGACTACCGCTGGGAGATTCCGCGGAGCGGTCACATGCGCGTACCGGCCCGCCTCTACGCCACCGAGCGAATGCTAGAGGACATCCTCTCGGATAATGCGCCCCAGCAGGCGGCCAACGTGGCCCACATGCCGGGCATCGTGGGCGCCTCGCTGGCGATGCCCGACATTCACTGGGGCTATGGGTTTCCCATCGGGGGCGTGGCGGCGTTCGACGCCGACGACGGAGTGATCTCGCCTGGAGGGGTGGGCTACGATATCAACTGCCTCTCCGGAAACAGCCGGGTCCTTCACGCTCACGGCTACACACGGTCGATCGCAGAGATGGAGACAACTTGGAAGAATGACATTCTTCGGTGCCACGATCTTAGCTCATCGACGGAGGACGACACCTCGGTAGCCGCATATTTGAAGCGCCGTCCTGATCGCCCAGTGTATCGGCTTCGGACGACCGGAGGGGACGAGGTTCTGGCAACGGGAGATCATCCGTTTTGGACTCCGGACGGCATGACCGAACTCGATGACTTGGCGCCAGGAGATCGGGTAGCCCGTCATCCGTTTGAGGGCGTTCCCTACGAGGAGCCGCCCGATGAAGTGCTCCTTGACGAGAACGACATCCGTGACATATTGGCAAAGCAAGACAAGGAGGATACCGGAAACACCGCGGGACAGGTGCTCCGATATCTGCGAGACCGAGAGCTTCTCCCCCTCCGAATCTGTGACGATGCAGTTCCACACCTCATCAAGATTGCCGGTTTTCTTTTCGGAGACGGAACGCTCTATTTCAGCGGAGAGCGAGGCAAGGGAACCGCCTGGTTTTACGGGGAGCCCGACGATCTTGAAGACATCCGGGCCGACGTGGAGGCAGCGGGCTTTACACCGTCCCGCATCTATCGGCGCGACCGCGCCCACAGCATCGATACTCCGTATGAACACTACGATTTTGAGGGGACCGAAACGTCCTTCAAGGTAGCCAGCACGTCCTTTACCGCCGTCATGGCTGCACTGGGTGTGCCTGACGGGGACAAGGCAGCGCAGAATTACAACCTACCTGGCTGGCTAAAAGAGGCCCCGAAATGGCATCAGCGGCTTTTCCTCGCTCCGCTTTTTGGGGCGGAATTATCAGCCCCCTCAACGATGACTGAGAATGGCCGCAACTTCTACGCGCCGGCCCTCTCCTTGAGTAAGCGCAAGGGTTGTGTGGAGAGCGGCCGCCAATTCCTTTATGAGCTCGCATCTATGCTCGGCGAATTCGGGGTTGAAGCCAAAGACGTTACCGAAGTTGCTCCAGAGAATAGCTCCAACGACCGGGTGCGGCTGCGTCTCCTTCTGTCGTCCCGAACGGAATCGCTGCTTGCGCTATGGGGCCGGGTTGGCTTCGAGTACAATCAGAAGCGCTCGTCGCTGGCCATGACTGCTGTCGAATATCTGAAGCAGAAGCAGCAGGTTCTAAGCAGGCGCAAAGCGGCAGTTGAGCGGGCTCAAACTCTGTATGAGGACGGGACCGCACCGTCAAGAATTTACGATGATCTAGAGGGAGAACATGTAAATCGCAGGTTCCTGGAACGGTCGCTTTATGGGGAGCGCGAGACGGGTGTCCGGATTGGAGCGGAATTTCCGACCTTTGAGGCCTTTGCGGAGGAGGCCCTAGACGGATTGGAACGGAGCGGAATGGTCTGGTCTAGCATTGGATCGATCGAACCCGTAGACCTTGAGGTGGAGACCGGTGATCCGAACATTTACGACTTCACCGTTGCCCACGAAGACCACAACTTCGTGGCCGATGGATTTGTGGTCTCCAACTGTGGAGTACGCCTGATGTCGTCGAAGCTGCAGAAGGAGGACATTGACCAGTCGGACGCGGAGCGCCTCGTCGACACCCTTTTCCACAAGGTACCCACGGGCGTGGGGTCATCTGGCGCCCTTCGCGTCAACGAGCCCACCCTGCGGACGGTGCTTCAGCGGGGCGCCGAGTGGGCCGTCAGTGAGGGCTACGGCTCCGACGCTGACCTCGACGTGATCGAAGAGGCCGGGCAGGTGGACGGGGCCGATCCGGATGCAGTGTCGAGCCGGGCGCGAGAGCGAGGCCTCACCCAGATCGGCACGCTCGGCTCCGGCAATCACTTCCTGGAGGTGGGCTACGTGTCGG
>CAZTDC010000036.1:0-16338 GCA_964612165.1 uncultured Salinivenus sp. | reverse complement strand
CGGGAGAAGGGCGGTGAGTTTGGAGCCACCACGGGGCGACCGCGACGCTGTGGCTGGCTCGATCTGGTGGCGCTCCGCTACACCAGCATGATCAACGGCTTCAGCGAGCTGGCCATCACAAAGCTCGACGTTCTCTCGGGAATGGACGAGCTGAAGGTCTGCACACAATATCGGTACGACGGTAAAACGACGCGTCGCTTCCCCAGTGAGCCCCAGACCCTCGAGAAGGTGACGCCGGTGTACGAGACCCTGCCGGGCTGGAGCGAAGACATCCAGACGCTTCGGCACTACAGCGATCTGCCCGTGGAGGCTAAAGATTATCTCGCGTTCATCGCGGACTACCTGGACGCGGACGTGGGCATGGTGTCGAATGGGCCCCGGCGGGATCAAATCATTTCGGACCTGGAGCAGCCGGCTGCAGCGTAGCCTGCTTCTCTCCGAAAACCGGTTGCCTGCGATCTGATTGCCACTTCTTTGCGTTGAATGAGGGGGAGGAGGTGGGGTTCTTGCCGCTGTTTTCTGAGCGCAGTTTTCTGAGAACCATTGTGCAAGGAACCAGGGTCAGCCTGGTCGATGGGACTCTCCTGCAGAGTCTCTCTCCACTGACAGCTGGTTCATTTCCATGAAGGCGTATCGCTGGTCCGTTCGCCTCAAACTTGGGCTGATTGTATTTGCAGGCGTTATTGCCGTTGCGTCCCTTCTCTACACTCAACGTCTTGTTGACCGGCTTCGTGACCGCGAGCAGGCGGTCATTCAGCTCTGGGCCGACGCCCAGGCAGAGGTCGTGAAAGCTCAACGTCAGGCGCTCAATCCTCATCAGACGGACTTGCAAAAACTGGAGGACTACCTCCGGCGACTTGAGCGCAACGGGGATGCAGAGCCCCCCTCGGCCGAGCAGCTGGCCAATTTCCGGCAGGCCGTGAACTGGTCTCAAACCATGCCACCAACGGATGAGCTCAACTTCATCCTGAATGAGATTCTGGAGCCGAATCCGTTTGGCATTCCGGCCATCATCACGGACTCCACCGGCCAGCGCCCCCGTTTTTGGCGAAACGTGGGCGTGCCGGACGCAATCGAGTCCCTGCCCCCGGAGGACTCGGCCGCTGCGTATGAACGGCTTCTAGAGCGGCAGAATGAAATGGAGGCCACGTTTGAGCCCATTCCGATCCGGGTCGATCTGCCGGCGGACCGTAGTCGCCTCTATTCCCAACCGGATCCGACGTTTACGCAGTATCTGTACTATGACGAGTCGGCGCTTATTCGGGAGCTTCGCATCTTTCCCTGGCTTCAGTTTGTCTTCGTCGGGTTGTTCATCCTCGTTGGGTATCTTGGGTTCTCGTACGTGCGGCGCAGCGAGCGGAGCAATCTTTGGATGGGAATGGCTCGGGAGGCGGCTCATCAACTCGGAACGCCGCTGTCGAGCCTCATGGGCTGGATTGAGATGCTTCGCAGCCCGGAAGTGGGGGAAGAACAGCGCGAGGAAGCGCTCGACGAAATCGAGAACGATGTGAAGCGGCTGCGCCGCATTGCCAACCGATTTTCCGACATCGGGTCGCAGCCGAAGCTGGAGCGCCAGAATCTGGTTCCGGTTGTTGTACAGACGGCCGCCTACATTCGTCGCCGCCTGCCGCATCGGGGGCAGGACGTGGGGTTGACCGTCGACCTCCCGTCCTCTCTAGAGGTGGAGATGAACGAGGAGCTGTTCGCCTGGGTCATGGAGAACCTTCTGAAAAATGCCCTGGACGCCATTGAGGGAGAGGAGGGGCGCATTGTCGTGACGGGAGGCCAGGAGGGAGGACGCGTCTATGTCGAAGTCGAGGACTCGGGCGCCGGCATTGAGCGCCGCCAGTGGGGCACGATCTTTCGCCCTGGCTTTAGCACCAAGAAGCGCGGATGGGGGCTTGGTCTTAGCCTTGCCCGCCGCGTGGTGGAGACCTATCACGACGGCACGCTCGAGCTCGTGGATTCCACGATTGGGGAAGGCT
Organism: uncultured Salinivenus sp.; assembly: GCA_964612165.1. GTDB lineage: Bacteria > Bacteroidota > Rhodothermia > Rhodothermales > Salinibacteraceae > Salinibacter. The sequence continues at coordinate 14,353 of CAZTDC010000036.1, read as the reverse complement.
CAACCTTTCGGATTGAGTTGCCTTCGTGACTCGCAGCCCCTTTCCTCCGCAGGCAGAGGGGTTAGAGCTGGATGCGGGAGCGGAGGGTCGCGGCCTCTGCATTAGGGGCGACCACCACGAAAATGTCGTCGCGTTGTCGCCAGACCACCACGGCGCGGTCGTTGCGCTGCTCGGTGAGCAGAGAGTCATTCGCGGCCAGTTGGGAGCGCACTTCGCGGGCGAGTGTCGCTTGGCTGCCGAGCTGGTCGACCAGGGCGTAGTTGAACGCCAGGGCAATGATGTCCGTCCCGTCATTTCCAGCATAGAGCAGGGCGGGGACCTCCACGTCCGGTGACAAGGACATCCGACCTACGCCTTGGAGGGAGGCCGCTTCGATGGCAGGGACCTTGACGCGACGGCCCCAGGTCTGGCGAATGAAGGCGGCAGCCTCGGTGGGATCCTGCGTCTCGATGGCCACAGGCACGTTCGGGGCGCGCTGGACCGAAAGCTCAACGACACTGGGGGCCGGAGACGTGTCCGCAGGGGAGGACGAGAAAAGGTAGGTGCTCCCTCCGATGCCCGCCGAGACCATGAGTAAAAACGCGAGGGCTCCGAGAAGGCCCCGCAGCGACATCCACTCTTGAATCCACGTCAGGGGACGAGTCAGCCCGGATGGAAGAGAGAAGGTGGGGGGGAGCAGCGTCGACTCGTCCGGGGTCGTTTCGGTCCGGGCGCGCTCAAGGATCTCGGTAACTTCGGTCTGGAGAGGCGGAGGGGGTGGGTGAAAGCGGTCAAGAAGCAGCGCCCGGAGGTGGGAGCGGAGGGCCTCGTCCGGCAAGGCCACGTCCACGAGCATGCGTTCCGGTCCGGTGAGTACGTCGCGAAGAGACGCCCGGAGAGCGGAGCGGGCCTGGTCGCGAACCGAGCGGGCGTTTGTAGTCGAGGTGTCGAGCGCAGACGCCAGTAGCTCGTCCGAGGGGTCGCCGAGCACATCAATCGACAGGATAAAGCGCTCGTGGATTGAGCAGGCGGCAAAAGCCACGGGGAGCATGCGCTCGGCTGTTTGTTCGGCCACCTTCCGACGAAACGGATCCTGCGTGAAGGAGGTCTCGCTCCCAGGGTGCACCTCCGCGCCGGCCGAATGAAGGGTGCCTTCCTGAGCTTCAATCATGAGTCGAAACAGCCAGCCACGGCTGTCTGAAGGACGCTGATCTGGAGGCACTTCGGCCGCGTGCTCGTACACCGTTTGGATGAGAGCGTCAGCATTATCGGATCCCACCAGCACCCGAGCGAGGGCGTAGAGGGATTCGATGTGGCGCACGAGCGGGTGCGAGGAGTTCGAGTCAGAGGCAGGCATGGGAGCAAACGGACTCGGGGGAGCACGGGACAACGGCCAAGGCAGCCACTAAAGCGATTCGGGAAAAGCCAGTTTCACCGAATCGCCTTTTCGAATGTTGAAGAGCTCGGCGGCGTTCCCCCCGTTCACCCCAACCTCGAGAAAGCCGGTACTTCCAAACAGCAACAACGGGTCCCCTTCCGAAACGGCGCCGTAAGTGGTGTGCAGGTTTTCGAGCACACTGCTTCCTACGTATCCTTTCACGGGCGGGAACGCGTCGACGGGAGCGTTCTCATTATCCAGGTCAAGGGCCCTAGCGAGGGTGGAGCGCCGGATGTTGGTGACACAGTTGCCGAAGTGGTCTACGTGAATGACGCGGCCCTGTACGCCCTCATCACTGGTGGTCGGGGAGGCCCACTGGAGGGGAGTGAGGTCGTCGATGGGGGAGCCAATGTCCTCGAGCGCACGTCCCGCGGCGAGGTGGGCCGCTGCCGGGGCAAAGATGTCGCGGCCGTGAAAGGTGTTGCTCGGCGATGGGGTGCGCCAGGCGTCCGGATCGTCCAGTTCAACAGCGGTGTCCGGTACTGCGCCATCGAAGACCAGCGGAAACAAGCCGTTGTCCGGGCCCACGTACCAGTGGTTGTCTTTTCGGAGCGCCACAGCCCGCCGCTCGGTGCCGACCCCCGGATCCACAACGACAAGGTGTATCGTGCCGTCTGGGAAGAACGGCTGGGCGGATTGGAGCACGAACGCGGATTCCATCACGTCCTGGGGAGAAATTTCTTGGGTAACGTCCACGAGTCGAGTTGCGGGGGCAATGGAGAGCATCGTCCCCTTCATGGCGGGCACGTATGCGTCTTCGGTTCCAAAATCCGTCGTGATCGTTATGATCGGTGCGTCTGCAGTCATCCGGGCAAAGAGGAGATTGAGGAGGAGGTTGGCAAATCAATCTACAAACCCAATCCGTCGATTCGTAACGGCGGCAAGGCAGTGAGGAAAATCGACGCTAAATTTCCGAGCGATTTCGATCCCGTCGTGCGCCCCCGTCCGGATTGCGAGTGGTTGTTACCAACGTAAATTTTTCGGCGGAGTTAGCCGATAAATTAGGATGAACTGGTGGTTTTCTCCATTGCGAAGAGCTGTTTTTCATATCTCAATGACTATTTCGAACACGTCCAAAGAAAAAGGAGCACCCGTTGCCGTTTCATTTGAGGGTTAGAAACGGGAGCCCTGGTGCAGTCAGAGGCACTCTTTTAGGGCGGGCGCTGCAGCTTGCGATTACACGCTCGGGTGCACGATCCGGTCGATGACGGCACGAGCAGCACGTCCCCTTTTTGCAAAACAGAAACAATTTCCAGGGGCGCGGGAGTAGGCATCCTCCATTCAGTCCCCGCGCTCCTTTCCCGGCCCAATGGTTCGGGATGCAATCGAAAGTATTATGGAGTCTCCCGATTCGTCTACGGCGCCAAGTTCTTCTCCCGACGACATCGGTCCGAGCGCACGCCATCGAGAGACAGTGGATCGCTTCGTCGAGTTTTGGGGGCAGATGGCGTCGAACTGGGGAATTAACCGCACGATGGCGCAGGTGTACGCACTCCTTTACTGTGCCGAGCGCCCGCTCAACACGGACGACATCATGGAACGGCTCCAAATCAGTCGGGGAAGTGCCAACATGAACCTCCGCTCCCTGGTCGACTGGGACCTGCTGGAGAAGACCACGGTGTCGGAGTCTCGGAAGGATCACTATGTGGCGGAGAAGGACGTATGGAAGGTCACAGCCCGTATCATCGAAAAGCGGGAGGAGCAGGAGATTCGTCCCGTGAAGGCCCGGTTGCAGTCGTTCGCGGATCATCTCGTGCCTGAGGAGACGGCGCTTGAGGAACGCCCTGACGCCGACCGTCAGCTGCACCGCCGCCTCCAAAATCTCATTGAATTGATGGAGGTGTTTGAAGGGGTGTCTGAGGCACTGCTTCCGCTTGTCAAGAACCGAAATGAGACGCTCATTGAGCAGTTGGTTTCAGTGGCCCGGTCACTGGATCCCGAGGGGACGTCCCGGTCGGACCCCGATGCCCCTAACGAGTAGATGTTTTTTGAATGGGACTGCCTCTGTTCATGTCCACGACAAACGACATCGGTGATCGCGGAGAGGAACTCGCCGCCACCTTTCTCGACGAGGCCGGGTATCGAGTCATGGAGCGGAACTACCGGTTTGAGCGCAACGAGGTGGACCTCGTGTGTTTGGATCCCGACCAGGGTGGAGAGATCGTCTTTGTGGAAGTCAAAACGCGGACGGGGAGCGGGTATGGCCCGCCCGAGGCGTCGATTACCGAGGAAAAACGCGAGTCTCTCATTGAGGTCTCCCAGGCGTACCTGCATGAGCGACGCCTTGAAGGGGCGCCGGCTCGCTTCGACGTTGTCGCCATTCTGCTTGGAGACGGGGAGCCCCAGATCGAGCACTACGAGAACGCCTTCTGGGCGTGAACGGGCCCGTTCGGTTTTGCCGGGAGGCGGTTTTGCTGCTTTCTCACGGGGCCGAAGACGAACTCTCTTTTCCCCGACTTGCAAAGGGTGGTGAGTGGCGAGTGGAGTGGTCCCGTTTCAGGGGTTATTGAGAGGCGGATGAGGCTGTCAGGGTCGTGCCGGGGGGACGATACTCACGGGGGAGGAGTTTGGCGATTCGCTGCGTATAAGCGAAGTACTGGTAAAGGGTGGCGCCGAACGGTTCGACGATCTCGCCGTGCTCGTCGATGTGGATGGGGCGCTGGTTGAGTCGAATCAAGGACACCTGATGGTCGCGGGCGTTTCGTCGGGCATCGGCCCAGTCTAAAAAGATTGTACTCTCCGGTTCGCCCTCGTAAATGATCTCCAGCGCGCCCGCAAAGCTCATCTTGTAGAGGCCGTTGGGCTGCTTGTCCAGAATCTGATCACGGTCGATGGGGTGACGATCGGCCCGTCCTACGTGGCGAAAGGCATGGGAGCGGGGGATCCGGTGCATTCGAAACTGTTCCTCTTCAAGCCGCTCGTTCATCAACGCGAGGAGGAAGTGACGGAGGGAGCCCCGGAATGCCTCGCGTCGGTTCTTCGCCCACCGCTCGGCTTCAACCGAGTCGCGAGGCGTGAGGGGCTCAAAGACGGGGTCGCCGTCCCAACGCACGATGTCTCCCCGGACCTCGAATTCCTTTAGGTAATAGGTCAGGCGATACCCGAGCGCGCGATTTTCGAGTTTGAGAGGGCGGGTGGCATCTGCGTCGAACTTACCCCACCATGTCGTGTCGAAGTGAAGCACCTCAGGGTTCCGGAGGTAGCACCGTTTCGCCTGTTTGGACTTCCCGATAAACAACGTCTTGAACCGATTCACGCGCTCGAACCACTCGGCTCCACGCTCGGCCCGGACGGTCACCTCGTTTGCCTTGATGACCGTGGATTGAAGTTGGAAGGAAAGCGTGACGGTGGTGTCAGTGGGGAGGTAGAGCGTGACCGATTCTGATTCGTACCCCAGACGAGTTACGAAGAGTTGTTTTGCTCCCGTCGATACCTCCGAAAGGCGGAAGTGCCCGTCCTCGTCGACCGTGGTGCCGGTCATAGAGCCGGAGATGAAAACGTGCGTATCAGGGAGGGGGTCACCGGTGCTGTCGCTTACGACGGTGCCCTTGATGACGGGCCCCGGCCCCGACTGAGCGTGGACGGGTGCGGTCGCCATTAGGGCGATGACGAACAGGCACAAAGCGGAGAACCAGCGTCCAAACATAGCGAGGGCCCGGAAGGGTCATTCATCGTTCCTTCACTGGGGTGTTGAGAACGGCAAACGCTGTGGTTCGATCCGAGCCAGCCTCTGATCATCGGGCCGCTTTGATGGACTCGACCGTACTTGGGTCTTCGAGGCTTGAGGTGTCGCCCAGGTCCTCGTCAAGGTAGGCGGCCCGGATGACCCGACGCATGACCTTCGCGTTACGCGTCTTCGGGAGCGCGTCGGCGAACAGGATCTCGCGGGGTTTCAGCGGTTTGCCCATTTCGTCGACCACCTTCTGCATGAGCGCTTCGCGAAGGGCATCATTCTCGTCGTATCCGGGTTCAAGGACCGTGAACGCGACAATCTCGGAGCCCTTCACGTCGTGCGGGACTCCGATGGCGGCACTTTCGGCCACGGCCTCGTGGGCGTTCAGGAGGGCTTCGATTTCGGCGGGGCCCAGCCGCTTGCCCGCGACGTTGATCGTGTCGTCCGAGCGGCCGAGGATGTACCAGAGGCCGTCGTCGTCAACAGCGGCAAAGTCGCCGTGCACCCACGTGTCGTCGAATCGATTCCAGTAGGCGTCGAGGTAGCGGTCGTCCTCGCCCCAAAAGCCGCGCGTCATGCCGATCCAGGGCTTGCGGAGGACGAGCTCGCCGACCTCGCCGCGCACAGGAGTGCCGTCGGCGTCGACCACGTCGGCGTCCATGCCCGGAACGGGGCCAGAGAAGGCGGCAGGCTTGAGCGGCTCTAGGAAGTTGCCGCAGAGGATGCCGCCGGAGATCTCAGTGCCGCCGGAGTAGTTGAGAATGGGCTTTTCCCCGTCGAGGACGGTGTTGAAGCACCAGGTCCAGGATTCGGGGTCCCACGGGCTTCCGGTGGAGCCAATGGCGCGAAGACTGGAGCGGTCGGACGCCTCCACGTGCTCGTCGCCCTGCGTTTTGAGGGCGCGGATGAGAGTGGGGGATACGCCGAGGTGCGTCACGTCGTGGTCGTCCACCATTCGCCAGAGGCGGCCCGGATCCGGATGGTCGGGCGCACCGTCGTACAGCACCATTGTGGCGCCGATGGTGAGGGTGCCGAAGACGAGCCAGGGTCCCATCATCCAGCCCATGTCGCTCATCCAATACATCGTTTCCCCGGGTTTCAAGTCCATCGGGTGGTACATGTCCTGCGCCCCTTTGATGGGGAAGCCGCAGTGCGTGTGCACGGTGCCCTTCGGGGGGCCGGTGGTGCCGCTGGTGTAGATGATCATCACCTCGTCCTCGGCCGCAGTGCGCTCCGTGTAGGCCTCATCGTCTTGGCCAGTCATCGCGTCCGACCAAAAGACATCGCGGCCGTCGGCCATGGGAACGTTGTCGCGCCCGAGGTGGCGGTGCACGATCACGTGCTCGACGGTCGGGCACTGCTTCACCGCCTGGTCGGCGGTTTCCTTCATCTGGATGGGCTTCTCTCGGCGTGCGAAGCCGTCGGCCGTGAAGAGGGCCTTTGCGTCGGCCCCCTGGAGGCGGGTGACAATGGCCCCGACCCCGTAGCCGCTGAAGAGGGGCAGGAGGATGCCGCCAATCTTGACGATGGCGAGAAACGCGATGACGATTTCCGGCGTCATCGGCATGTAGAGGCCGATCCGATCCCCCTTGCCCAGGCCCATCTCGCGCAGCGCATTGGCACAGCGGCACACGCGGCGGTTGAGTTCGCCATATGTCAGCGTCTCCGTAGTCCCATCTTCACCCTCCCAGCGGAGCGCCACCCGATCTTCCACCGGGGTGCCCTGCCACTTGTCCAGTAGGTTATGGACGATGTTCATCTCGCCGCCGACACACCAGGTCGGGTACTGAATGCCGTCGGAAAGGTCAACGATTTGGTCGTACTCCTGATAGAACTCAATGTCAAGATCATCGAGCACGGCCTCCCAAAACCAGCCCACGTCCTCCGTCGAGCGGGCGTGAAGGGCCTCTAGGTCCGGAAGGTTATGTTCGTCCATGAACTGCCGAAGGTTGGACGCGGCAACGACATCCGGATCGGGCTCCCACACCACGTCTTGGTCAAAGGGAAAAGCGTCGGTGGGTTTGGAAGCGGTTTCAGCCATAGGAATGTTTGAATCACGAAGGTACAACCGAGATGAGGAAGGGGAGACGCCGAAGGCATCGACTACCCCCCATTCCAATAATAACCCAGATGCGTGCTCAGAGGCAAACCCCGTCGCAGGCGAATTTCGGGCAAAGCCCGGGACCGACTCCGTTTGTCTTCGCTATAACAGGACCTTCTCCTACTCGAAGACACAATCTCTCCAGACGGATGTACAAACGAGAGATTATGCGCATATACTGGTACGGGCTGAAAGCGAGCTTGCCATGCGCTCAGCGGCATTTGCTCATTACCACCAAGCAGTTTAGTTGACGTGGCTAACCGATCTTCAAAGAACGAAGAAGACAGCGGCCCTGGCGTTCCGGAGGGGCAATCCCCGAGTGGAAATCGCTGGCGACTCATTGTTTGGATTGTTGCTGGAACTGTTCTTGCCATCCTGGCCTGGGACTACTTCAGCGTCGGGACGGTAGGAGGAGAGCGTATTAGTTACAGCCAGTTCCGAAAGCAGCTCCAAAACGGCAACGTGAAGAAGGTCGTCGTTGAAGGGAATAGTGTAAACGGAGAACTGCGCTCCACGGCGAGCCGAGAGGCGCAGGGAAGTACGGTGAAGTACGACCAGTTTGTCACCTACCTGCCGTCGTTTGGGGACGAGGAGCTCATGAACATGCTCGAATCGAAGAACGTGGAGGTTGTCACCAAACCGGAGAGTTCCTTCCCTTGGAGCCTCGTGATTATGGGGCTCTTACCGGTGTTATTGCTCTTCGGGGTGGGCTACATCTTTCTCCGCCGCATGCAGGCCCAGGGTCAAGGGCTGTTCTCGGTTCGAAAAAACAAGGCGAAGCTCTACGACAAGGGAGAGGAGACCACCACCTTCGATGACGTTGCGGGGGCGGACAGCGCCAAAGAAGAGCTCCGCGAGATCATCAAGTTTCTGAAGAAGCCGGAGCGTTTTGAGCAGCTCGGTGGCAAGGTCCCGAAGGGGGTATTGCTCGTGGGGCCGCCGGGCACTGGAAAAACGCTGCTCGCGCGGGCGGTGGCGGGAGAGGCTGAGGCGCCGTTCTTCAGCGTCTCCGGCTCCGACTTCATGGAAATGTTCGTCGGCGTCGGGGCCTCGCGGGTCCGCGACATGTTCAGTGAAGCCAAAGAGACGGCGCCCGCCATCATCTTCATCGATGAGCTCGACTCCATCGGGCGCGAGCGGGGCGCGGGCGTCGGGGGCGGGCACGACGAGCGCGAGCAGACCCTCAACCAGCTGCTGTCGGAGCTGGATGGGTTCGAGGAGAACGAAGGGATTGTGGTCATGGCGGCCACCAACCGGCCCGACATTCTCGACTCGGCGCTCACCCGACCGGGGCGATTCGACCGTCAGATCACGGTGGATCTGCCCACGCAGAAGGCCCGGCACGAGATTCTCGAGATCCATGCTCGCAACAAGCCCCTCGACGAGGAGGTCAATCTCGAGGAGATTGCCCGAAGCACGCCCGGCTTTAGCGGGGCCGACCTGGAAAATCTCCTCAATGAAGCCGCACTCCTCGCGGGACGTCACGAGCACGATGCCATCAAGCGGTCGGACGTTGAGGAGGCCCGCGATAAGGTTATGATGGGCCTGAAGCGAGAGGGGCTTGCTCTCGATGAGCAAGACAAGAAGCTCCTGGCCTACCATGAGGCCGGGCACGCCATTGTTGCGGCGATGCTTCCCAACGCCGATCCCGTTCACAAGGTGACGATTGTCCCGCGGGGACAGGCGATGGGCGTAACCCAGCAGTTGCCCGAAAAGGACAAGTACCTGTATCGGGAAGACTACCTGCTCGACCGACTAGCTGTCATTATGGGGGGGCGCGCTGCAGAGGAGATTATTTTCGATACCCCGACCAGCGGCGCCGAAAATGACCTCAAGCAGGTTCGCAAGATGGCACGCAAGATGGTGCTCGACTGGGGCATGGGCGAGCGCTTTAAGCACATTTCTCTCGGGGGCGATCAAGGAAACGTGTTCCTCGGGGAAGAGCTGGCGAAGGGCAAAGACTACAGTGACCAGACGGCCCGGGAGGTCGACGAGGAGATTCAACGAATCACCGCGAATGCCTTCCAGCACGCCATCGACACCCTGAAAGAAAACCGAGACGCCTTTGACCGGCTCGCCGAGCTTCTCATCGAACGCGAAGAGGTGCCGGGCAGCGAAGTGCTGAAACTTGTTAATGGGGAGGCTGAGGCACTCGAAGAGGTCGCTGCCACTAACGGCACCCCTCCCGACGAGGGCACGTCCGCCGACGATCCCTCTGGTGACGCTGAGATGGTGGAGGAAACCGGCGACTCGACGGCCGGCGGGCAATCAGAAACGGAGGACCCTCCCGCGGAAGATCGTTGATCTCCGGAGCCCTGGCCGGTTTCTAAACGATAATTTGTGTATAGGAAAAACTTGTTTGGGCGGTTTATCTACGGTCATCCCAGGCCGACTCGGTGGATTCTTCCGAGGATAGCCTGAACTCAGTACAGGAACGGTTCCCTTGCCCGGTTGCCCCGGACAGCGTGTCACTTTTCAACATAATGTTTTTTTAAAGATTCCGCCCCATGACCGCAATGAAAAGCACACGACCTTCCGACGACGAGTTGCAGAAGAAGCTTTCTGAGGAGCAGTATTACGTCACTCAGGAAGCGGGGACCGAGCGTGCCTTCTCGGGCAAATACTGGGATCACAAGGCCGACGGCACGTACTGTTGCGTTGTCTGCGACACGCCACTCTTCGACTCTGAGACCAAGTTCAAGTCCGGAAGTGGGTGGCCGAGCTTCTATGACGTGCTCGAGCAAGGAAATGTGGAGTTGCAGCCCGACCACAGCCACGGAATGAAGCGCACGGAGGTTGTTTGCGCGGAGTGTGGGGCCCATCTCGGCCATCTGTTCGAGGATGGACCGGATCCGACGGGAAAGCGCTATTGTATCAATTCGGCCGCGCTTGACTTTGAATCGGATGACGCCTCATCCTAAAAGGAAGAGAACAAAATCCCCGATCCGACTTCCTTGAAGGGGAATTTGGAAGGCCACCGCCTCAATTCATCGATAGGCGTGGGCCTCGTACTCGTGTGCGGATCGGATCATCGTACATCTTTTTCACTATTCTCTCGGTGTGATGACCGAACTGCAAAAAGCAAAGCAGATCCATTACTTCAAGGTCCTCGACTACAATGACGACGGATTGTTAGAGAAACAGGATTTCGTCAACATTGCTGACCGACTGGCCGAGATGCGCGACTACGAGGAAGGGGAGTCTCGGCACACCGCGGTTCGACAGGAGATCCTACGAATGTGGACCAATGCGCGGGCCCTTTCGGGTCAGGAGGGAAAGACCCAACTCAGTCTTGAGGACTGGCTGGCCCACGAGAAGAAGGTGCTCAATTCCAATGTCCTGATTCACTCTTACGTTCAGGGCATTGCGCGCGCTGTTTTTGACATCCTCGACGAAGACAATGATGGAGTGATCTCGGAAGACGAGTACTTGATGTTTTTTCGCTCTTTCCGTGGTGATGTGGAAGACGGTGAGGAGGCGTTTGACAAGCTTGATGAGGATGATAACGGCTACCTCACCCGAAAAGAATTCTTAGAAGCCGTCACCGAATTTCACCTCAGCGACGATCCTGACGCCCGGGGGAATTGGCTCTTCGGTCCCTACCAGCAGGAAGCCGGGTCCTCGTCCTAAGAGTCCGTCTATGAAGTTACATTCGCAGGCGGAATCACCCTTCTCTGATTTCAGCAAGCCACATGGAGAGATGTCTAATGAATGCTTTTCCCACTTTTGAGCGCGAAGCTGCTTGTTCCTGCCTCATTTAGGGACGTCTCCCCACATTTCCCTCTTCATAGACGCACTCTAAGACCGATCGATTTTGACTCAAATTGAAAAGGCGCCCCACTTGTCGGGGCGCCTTTTTTCTTTTGAATGGGTACGCGTTTAGAGATTACCCCGGCGCTCCTGCTCGCGCTCGATGGCCTTGAAAAGGGCCTTGAAGTTGCCAGCGCCAAAGGAGCGGGCACCCTCACGCTGAATAATCTCGTAGAAGACTGTGGGGCGGTCCTGCACCGGCTTCGTGAAAATCTGCAGGAGGTACCCGTCCGGGTCGCGGTCGACCAGGATGCCGAGTTCTTCGAGCTGGTCGATCGACTCGTTGATTTCTCCAACTCGCTCGGTCAGCACCTCTCGGTCGTAGTAGGTGTCGGGCACGTGGAGGAATTCAACGCCGCGCCGCCGGAGTTCGCGAACAGTGGAGATAATGTCGTCGGTTGCGAGGGCGATGTGCTGCACGCCGGCACCCCGGTAGAATTCGAGGTATTCCTCAATCTGGCTCTTCTTCTTGCCCTCGGCCGGTTCGTTAATGGGGAATTTGATCTTCTCATCCCCGTTGGCCATCACCTTCGACATCAGGGCCGAGTACTCGGTCGAGATGTCCTGGTCGGTGAAGTGGAGCATGTTGTAGAAGCCCATCGTTTCGGCGTAGTAGTTCACGAAGGTATCCATATCGCCTTCGTGCACGTTGCCGACGCAATGGTCTACGTACTTGACCCCGGTGGGGGAAGGGGCGTCCCAAAATTCGTTTTCCCAGGGTTCAAAGCCCGGAAAGAAAAGGCCGTCGTAGGCATCACGCTCGACAAAGGTATGGACGGTGTCGCCATAGGTCGCAATGGTCGCCGTTACGATCTGTCCATCGTCGTCCTCGTGCACCGTGGGCTCCTGGACGGGCTCGGCCCCACGCTTCGTGGTTTCCTCGAAGGACTTCTGGGCGTCGTCGACCCAGAGCGCAATGTCCTTGACGCCGTCGCCGTGCATCTGCACGTGCTCGCTAATGAGAGAGTCTGGACCGAGGGCGGACGTTAGCACGAACCGGATCTCGTCCTGCTCAAGCAAGTAGCTAACCACGTTCTCCGAGCCGGTCTCCGGGCCTCGGTAGCCGCGAATTTGGAAGCCGAACACGTGGGCGTAATACTGAGCGGCTTGTTTGGCATTGCCGACGTAGAATTCGATGTAGTCGGTGCCGTTGAGCGGGAGAAAGTCCTCGGGCGATTCAACGTCGGGTTCGGGGGCAACCGGAGTTTCGGCCATGGCGCAGTGGGAAATTGTTCGACAGGTACGAAGGGCGAGCGGAAAAAGCGCTTCCAAAAGGAGGGAAATTTAAAACTCAGCTTCGGTATCCGATACAAGAGCATGGGGAAGGGGGTTCCTCTCTCCGATTGCGAGACGGGCGTTCTTGAGGAGGGATTGGGCCTGGTCCGGCCGGTGAGGTCACGGGTGAATCAAGGCAGGAGAAGACCCGATCGGCCCGAGTCAGTTTAATCTGGTCGAAACGAACATCGGGTTAGGGGGCGGACTCCGGAGGGAACCGCTTATTGAGACTTCTCCGGAAAACGCGGCTGGACAGAGGGCATGGGCGGAACAGTTGACCCATCTGCAGTTACTGCGGGTGGCCCTTGTCGTCAGGTTCAAATTGCTCTTCACATCACAGCCTCCGTCCATGTCGTATCTCATTTACGGTGCTTATGGGTATACCGGTACGCTCATTGCTGAGCGGGCCGTGGAAGAAGACCATGCGCCTCTTCTTTCGGGACGCAACGAGCAGAAGGTGGATCGACTCGCGTCGAGACTTGGCCTGCCGGCTCGTTCCGTGTCCCTCACCGACGGCTTTCAGCTACGGTCGGTGTTGGAGGAGGTGGAGGCCGTTCTGCACTGCGCCGGCCCATTTATCAACACCGCCTGGCCGATGATGGAAGCCTGTCTGGATACCGGTACGCACTACCTCGACATCACCGGCGAGGTGGACGTGTTTGAGGGGCTCATGGCCCGAAACGCGGATGCGGAGACGGAGGGTGTGATGCTGCTGCCGGGCATCGGCTTCGACATCGTGCCCACCGACTGTTTGGCCAAAACGCTCGCCGAAGAAATGTCTTCGGCGACGGAACTGGAGATTGCCTTCTTGGGGAAGGGCGGAATCTCCCAGGGCACGCTCAAGACCGCGGTGCGGCAGATGGGAATGGGCGGGCTTGTGCGGCGAAACGGAGAGGTTGTGGAGGTCCCACCGGGGTGGGCAACCCGCTCGGTTGACTTCGGCGACCATCCGCGCACCGTCATCTCCATTCCTTGGGGGGACGTTGTAACCACGGGCCACAGCACTGGCATCCCCAACGTTACAGTGTACACGTATATCCCGAGGCTGGGGCGGCAGCTCCTGCGGCTGAGCCGGTACGTTCAGGGACTCCTTGCGTGGGGGCCCCTTCAAACCCTTCTGCAGCGCATCGTGGAGCGGTGGGTGCCCAATCCGTCGGCGAACGTACGGGAGAAGGGAAGCACGACGGTCTGGGCGTCGGTACGAGACAAGGACGGGCACACGACCACCGCGCGGCTCTCTGGACCGGAAGGCTACACCTTTACGGCCCGAGCAGCCGTACAGGCTGTCGAGCGAATCATGAATGGGACCGCACCGCCGGGCTACCAGACCCCGTCGACCGCGTTCGGGAGTGAGTTTGTCTTTGACGTGGAGGGCGTCGAACGGCTGTCTTAATGACGGAAGGGATGTCACGCTCGTCCACTCATCCCTCGCGCCCCTGCACTTTTCATCTCGCAAAATACCTCTTTGTACATCATGGCCGATCATTATAAAAAGCTTGTCGCAACCAGCTTTAGTACCGACTTTCGCGAGGCCGCAGAAATCGTAGAGGAAGAGGTTCCCGAGCCTGGGCCACAAGAAGTACTGGTGCGCAACAAGTACGCGGCCGTCAACGCGACGGACGTGAACATCTCCGCCGGACGCTACGAGCCGGGCGCCACGCCGCCGCTGGAGCTGGGTGTGGAGGCGGCGGGCGTGGTGGTTGACGCTGGGGAAGAAGTCAAGCATCTGCAAGACGGCGACTCAGTGGTGACCAGCACGCTGGGTGGGGGCTATCGCGAGTACAACGTCGTGCACGCCAGCAACGTAATTCAGGTGCCACAGCCCTCGCCCGAGGCTCTCAGCATCATGGTGAGTGGACTCACCGCGTCCATCGCCCTCGAGGAAGCGGGCGACTTGGCCCACGACGAGACCGTTCTCGTGACGGCAGCAGCAGGTGGGACCGGGCAGTACGCCGTTCAGCTCGCAAAGCAGGCGGGCAATCACGTGATTGGCACCTGCGGAACCGAAGAAAAAGCTGCGTTTCTTGATGAGCTGGGCTGCGATCGCCCCATCCACTACCGCGAGGAGGACGTTGGG
>CAZTDC010000035.1:3283-16799 GCA_964612165.1 uncultured Salinivenus sp. | reverse complement strand
GCTCGGCGTAGACGTTCTCCACGACCACGATGGCGTCGTCCACCGCGATGCCCATCGCGATGATGAAGCCGAACACCGACAGCATGTTGATCGACACGCCCAATTGCTGCATGAAAATCAGCGCGCCGACGAAGGAGAGGAGAATGCCGGCGGCCGTCCAGAACGCCTTTCGCGGGGCGAGGAAGAGGGCCAGCACCACCAGCACGAGAATGAGCCCCAGCACGCCGTTCTCGACCATGATGTTGAGACGCGTCCGCAGGTTGTCCGCACTGTTTCGCCAGATGGTGGCCTCGATGCCCCGCGGTAGGGCGGGCCGGAGCTCGTCGTCCAGGTAGCTCTTGACCGTCTCCTCCACGGCCAGCGCCTGCTCGTCGCCCGTCCGAAAGACATTGAGCAGGACCGCCGGGTCCCCGTCGAATCGCGTGCTGAGGTCCGAGTTTTGCTCGAACCCGTCCACGACGGTCGCCACGTCCCCGAGCAGCACGTTGGTGCCATCGTTCCGGCTCATCAGGACGATGTCCTCGAAGCCCGACGTCGTGTAGTTCTGGCCCTCGATGCGAATGGTGATCTCCGAGTCGTCCGTCTCGATGCTACCGCCCGGGAGGTCGAGACTGCCCTCGCGCACGACCCGCGACACCTGGCGTAGCGTGAGCCCGTGCTTCCGGAGGGCATCGCGGGAGACCTCGATGGAAAGTTCCTCGTCGGGCACCCCATCCACCTCGACGTAGGAGATCTGCGGATTGCGCGTGAGATCGCTCTCCGCACGCTGGGTGGCGTTCTTGAGGGTATGGAGCGAGGCGTCCCCGTGGATCACGACCTGGAGCACCTGCTCGCGGTTGGTGACCTCCGTGACGACCGGCTCCTCCGCCTCGTCGGGAAACGCGGTGATGCGGTCGACCTCCGACTTGATGTCGGTGCGGGCCCGGTCCAGGTTGGTGCCGCGCTTGAGCTCGGCCGTCACCACGCCGATGTTGTCCGCCGCGGTCCCCAGTAGCCGGTCGATGCCCTCCACGCCCTCCACACGGTCCTCGATGCGTCGAATGATGTCGTCCTCCACGTCCTCGGGGGAGGCACCGGGGTACCGCACGCGCACCTCTACGGCGTCGAGACTGAACTCCGGGAAATTTTCCTGGACCACCATTCCCCCGGCCACGACCCCGCCCACCAGAAGGAGCATCATAAGCAGGTTGGCCGCAACGCCGTGGCGCGCAAACCAGGCAATGGCGCGGTTCATGGGGCAGTAGACGGGAGAAGCGGAGAGAAACAGGGCGGTGCAACGTCCTCACGGCACATTCATCGACGGGAGGAACCAGGTCCGCTGAGACAGGAAGAACCGTCGGATACAGAAAAGCCCCCGCTCCCGGGCGGGGAACGAGGGCTGTGTCTGCGAATGCTCAGCGGACTACAGGTCGTTCAGCCATGCGCGCAGCATCCAGCGGTCCTCTTCGATCTTCTCACCGAGGTCTTCGAGCATGGTGACCAAACTGGTGGCACCGGCATTCTCCGCCCGGTCGGCAAGGCGCTGCACCTGGTTGCCGAGGGCGGTGAGGTCCTCGATGAGGGTTGCGACCATCGTATCGGCCGCCGGGGTGCTCGGGTCCTCCTCCAGCGAGGCCAGATCCAGAACGTCGGCGAGGGTGTGCACGGGCCGGTCGCCCCGGCTGCGCACCTGCTCGGCGATCTCGTCGATGGCGTCGGTCCAGAACGTGTATAGCTCCTCAAACTTGTCGTGGAGGGTGAAGAAGTGAGGACCGGTCACATTCCAGTGGTAGTGGCGCACCTTCTGGTAAAACACCGTGGCGTCGGCCAGAAGATTGTTGAGTTCCGTCGTCACGTCGCCCGTTTTCGTTTCCGGGGCGATGTCTGTCTTGGGGTCGGAAGCGGTCTTCGTGTTGGGGTTGGAAGTAGACATAAAGGAAGCAGTGATTGGTTGTGAAAAGGAGTATCGAGGTAGTAAATCATCACCGAAGGCCGGGAGTCTTTTCGGCGTCAGGGATCAAATAGTACTAACATGTGTTTACATGTGTTTCCTTTCGAGGGTTGTAAGACGTGAAGTTCGCGTAAGTGAGTCCATCAAACTGTGTCCAGCGCCTATTCTGGGTGGGATCGCTGCACCGCGATCCGCACTACACGTGTAGCACAAAATTCTGGACTGCGAAGAGGGCGGCGAAGGCAAGGGTTACGGCCACGCCCACCGTGGGGCCGGACACGTCCTCCAGCGCGTCCGGGATGAGCTCGGCGAACACCATCCAGATCATGGCCCCGGCGGCCAGTCCGAAGCCGATGGGGAGGAACGGCTCAAACACGAGGACGAACAGGAAGGCGGGGAGGGCCATGAGGGGCTGCGGGAGGCTCGTGAAGACGCTCCATCCCGCCGCCTTCCACACCGGCGTGCCGCGGGGGACGAGGACGAGGCTGATGGCCAGGCCCTCCGGGATGTTGTGGACGGCGATGGCGGCGGTGATGAAAATCCCGAGTTCTTGTCCCCCTCCGAAGGAGACGCCGACCCCCACGCCCTCGGCGAAGGAGTGGGCCGTCATCACGCCGAGGATGAGCAGCGCCTTTCGGGCATCGGCGCCCGCCAGTTCGGCCACGTCGTGGTCGTCCTGCCGCTCGATCATCGTGTTGGCCAGGACGATCAGGCCCAGCCCGACCAAGATTCCAATCAGCGTCCGGACGTCGCTCAATGCCGAGCCCTCCACCATCAGGCTGTGGCTGGCCGCGAGCATGAGGCCGCCCGCGATGGCGTTGAAGACGCCCAGCCACCAGTTGCTGATGTCCCGAAAGAGGAGAAACGGAAGGGCGCCGAGCCCGGTCGTGATCGCAGTGACCGCGGCGGCGAGGACGACGGCCAGCACGCTCGTTTCAATCATCGGAGGGGGCATCAAATCAAAAATGAAAGCGGACGTCGTGGGATGGACCGGTGGGTCAGAGCACCCAGTTAAAGACATAACCGAGTCCGACAATCGACACAGCCACGGCCCCGAAAAAAGTTGCCAGCAGGCGCGTCTTCATTACCTTCTTGAGCATCATGGCCTCCGGCAGCGACAGCCCCACGACGGCCATCATGAAGGCCAAGGCCGTGCCCAGCGGAATCCCCTTCGTTACCAGCGACTCGACGATTGGCAGCACCCCGGCGGCGTTGGCGTACATCGGCACGGCGACCGCCACGGAGGCGGGCACGCCAAGCAGGCCACCGCCCGACAGGTACTGCTCGACGAACCCGACGGGGACGAACCCGTGGATTGCGGCGCCGACGACGAGGCCCGCCAGCACGTACGGGGCCACGCCCGTCACAATCTCCATCGCGTCCCGCGAAATCGACGGCAACCGCTTCCACAGCGACCGCTGCTCGTTTGGTCCCTCGTCGGCCTCGTTCTGTGCCATCTCCCAGACCCAGTCTTCCACCCAGGCCCCGAGCCCGAGCTTCCCTAAGCCCCAGCCCAGCACGGTGCCCAGCAGGATGCCGCTCACCGCGTAGATGAGCGTCACCTGCCACCCGAAGAGCCCGATGAAGAGCGCGAGGGCCACCTCGTTGACCAGGGGGGACGTGATAAGAAACGACAGCGTCACGCCCAGTGGGATGCCCCCCTGCAGGAAGCCGATGAAGAGGGGGATCGAGGAGCACGAGCAAAACGGCGTCACCGCCCCGAAGCCCGAGGCCACGAGGTGCTCGCTCCCCCGGAGCCGCCCGGACGCGATCCACTCCCGGACGCGCTCGACGGGCAGGTAGGCGTTGATCAATCCCATCACGTGCGTTACCACGATCAGGAGTGTACCAATCAGAATCGTGTCGTACACAAAGTAGTGGAGGGCTTCGCCCCACGAAGAATGTTCGGTGAGCCCGAACAGTCCGAAGACGAGGGCATCAACGAGGGCGTCGAGCATAGATAGAAGCAAAGTCAGGATTCTACAGGGCAGGACAAAGGGGGAGCGCCTACGCCTCCACGAGATCGACGATCTCGTTCGGGGTGGGGACGCGTCCGCTCACCTTCACATCGCCGTCGATCGCGAGCGCGGGCATGCTCATCACCCCGTAGCTCATGATCTCCTCTACGTCCTCAATTTTTTCGACCGACACGTTCGAGGAAAGCTTTTCCACAGCCTTTTCGGTGTTCACTTCGAGCGTCTGGCACGTCGAGCATCCGGTGCCGAGAATCGTAATGGTCATGGCAGTCCTAAGCCTGTATTGAAAAGTATCGATATTTGGTCGCAAAAAAAGAGGAAGCCCCCGCCAATCACTCTGCGGGTGCCTCCTCGGTTTCCCGAATCATTGAGAACCGGTCCATCAGCGACGAGAGAGTGGAAAATGCCGTCTCGTCGACGCGGTGATGCACCATCGTTCCCTTCTTTCGACTCTGAATGAGGCCCGCCTCCCGCAGCACCTTGAGGTGATGGGAGATGGTTGGCTGGCTCAGGTCGAAGTGGTCCTTAAACTCACAAACGCAGATCTCGCCCCCGCCGTGAAAGATGAGATCCACCATGCGGAGGCGAACCGGGTTCGACAGGGCCTTCAGACGCTCGGTCTGCCGGTCAATCTCGGCGTCGGGAAGCATGTCGTGCGGCTTTTCCCCGCAGTTGCAGTGTATCATCGGACAAAAGCGATGCGTGGTGGATAGAGCTCATATTTCATTGTTCGCTATCTATATAGACACTCATCTATATTTTGTTCAATGGCGCCCTTGTCTTCATGGAAAGTCCGCGGCGTGTCAACCGTGCAGGTCGCTCGTGCAGTTCCTGCATGGGGGGGCTCCCCCTCACGGCGCCGTCATTCCGTTGCGGTGCTGCAGGTCGACAGGCCGAAGGGCATGTAGAGCGGGCAGGTGCCCACGAAACTCGTGAGGAGGAAGACGACCGCAAGGGCGCCGAGAATGGCTGCCGCCATGCCGCTGATGATGCCAGCAACGTAGAGCCCGCCGACGACGAGGGCGGCGACGGTGCGAAGAATTCGATCGATGGAACCCATGTTCTGAGTCATGACGAGTGGGGCTATGTTGAGGGAATGAGGTCACGTTCTCCGCTTGTGAAACGGAGTCTCTCGATATCAAAGGGAACTCAGCGCAAAAAGTTTCTTACAGGTAATAACTTGTAAACACAAAACAATTTACTCCCAGTTCGATGCTCAGTTTCACCCACTGTCAGGCGTCAACGGGTAGGTTTATGGATTCAGGGAGGGAATTCGCAATCCGTTTCTCAAAGGCGCGTGCAGAGACGGAATATCATGTGCATACTCTTTCCCAACACCATGACACGGCATTAAAGAGATTCGGAAGACGGTCTGGGGAGGCCAGTCTCGGTGTAGCCAAAGGTCCTTCACCGGTGGAATCGCTCGAGACGGTGGGGGCGTGTGCTACGTTGTGGAACCAGGTCAGGAGGTGAAGATCGGTTTTGGAAAGACGGGTAGGATGGTCGCAGTCATCCACGCCGAGGTGTCGGAAAAGAGCCCGTTATCCACGTCTGTTTCCGGAAGTGCGGCGGCGTCGGGGATGTTCTGATCCCGAGGTCAGCGAGCAGACCCCCGACCCAGTCAGGGGGAACGTTTTAGTCGCAACTTTATAAAGATACGACGGAGAAAACAGGCGTGATTGCAGGAAATGTTGCAGAGCGTGCCGGAGCGACTTCCCACCTCCACCGGGTATGCCTGAATACGGAAGTATCGCCCACCCGCGCCCCGGAGACAAGTCGGATGACCCGCGCGCCTCTGGCACTGAGAGATCAGGGGGCGAACGCATTCGAAGGAGGCGACCGGTCCTCAGCATATATCTCGAGCTGGACACGGTACAAAATGGGTAGCTTTTATCATTTCAACGCTGACCATGCGTTGGTCTTTTTTCGGTCCACCGGTCGGTTCACGGAGCACGACTTCATCAATCTGCTTCGGGCGGCCTACGACGATCCCCGCCACACCCCGAACTTCAGTCATGTCTGGGATTCGCGGGACGTCGAAGAGTTGGTGGTGGACCCCAATGTCATCAACATGTACCGCGATCTGCTGAATGAGTACGAGAGTCAGATTGCCCGGGAGAAAATCGCCATTGTTGCGGTTCGGACGATTACCCGCACCTTTTCCTCGATGCTGGCGCGGGTGGGGACCGGGCACCCCGCCACATTTCAACTGTTCGACGACTTGGAGGCGGCGGCGGAGTGGGTTGGGGTCCCTGCCTCTGTACTCACAGAGGTTCCGGATCAAGCCTGGACGGAGATCTGAGGGACACAGGCCATCTGCACGATCAGGCATTTCGACCGTGGAAGGTCACGCCACGAGTTAACCACAAAACGCCTGTTTGTTTTCGGTTGCCTACCGGGTCGCCTGCTGGGCTCTCCGCAAATGTCCGAGTGGAAGAGGTCTCTACAGCTCCTTCTATTTCGACCAGGGCACAGAGCGTCTCCCGGTCTCGCAGGGTGCGGATGATATGCCGGCGGAGCGATGGAGGGGAGGAGAGGAGCTCGTATCGAACCGTTTACTTCTCCCCCGACTCGGTGTCGAACACTGGCTCAAAGTCGCGAAGGGGCATGCCCTGCTCGCTGGGGGCACGGGTGTCGGGGGACCGTTTGAGCTCCAATTCGTAGGCGACCCGGTCACTGCGATAGTAGCGACGCTGGAAATAGAGCCGCTTCTCCCCCTCGGTCAGGGAAAGGCGCTCGATAAGAAGCAAGGCTTCTCCTTCGGCCACCTCGAGCGGCTCGGCGATAGTGGCCTCCGCGCTGGTTGCGGTGATCCGGTATCGGCCCCGCAGGACGGGAATGTCGTACTCCGTTTCGAGAATGCTGTAGATCGTCTCCTGCTCCAGGTCGTGCCCCTCCAGCAGTTGGGCATAGAACATGGGGAGCCACGTGCGGTCGAAGGCCACCGGGCGCCCGTCGCCGAGGCGCAGGCGATCGAGGCGCATGACCTTCTGTTGATCTTCCGTGTTCAGTGGAAGGGCGACGTCGGGGGGAGGGGACTCGGGGGCGTGGTGCTCGACCGTCGAGGACGCTTCAAGCCCCGCCTGTGCCATGTCCTGTGCAAAGTCGGTAAGGCGCACGAGCCCCTGTGCAGCGCGCTGCTCTTTGACGAACGAACCGAGTCCCTGCCGGCGATAGATGTAGTTCTCGCTTTCAAGCGTCTGCAGGGCGCGGCGCACCGTGACCCGGCTCACATCAAATTTGTCTCCGAGCTCCTTTTCGGAGGGAAGTTTGTCGTCGACCGAATACATCCCCTCTTCGATCTGTTCGCGGAGCCAGTCGCTAATCTGTTCGTGGCGGGGGCGTCCCGATTCGAGGTCCATAGCAACGATCGTCAGTAAACGAGACCGAGAGAACCGGTTTAGGATCGGCGGATCGGATTGACAGCAAGCGTATTAACAGGTGAGGACAGGCAGGAGGTTCCTCTCTCCTCGAGTTTTCGGGTCCGTGCAGAGAAGAGCGAGACCTGTTTTTGGGATCCATGGTGCTTGGGCACATTTGGGTCGAGTCAAGGATCCATTACAGTAGTGCCAGGGAAAATCCCACAGCAATTTGTCCCGAATTGAGAGATACTTACTTTAAACCAACAAAGACACGTACACATCCGCTCATTTCTTATGGGACGCGTAGAGGGAAAGATCGCGATCGTAACCGGCGCCGGCCAGGGCATCGGGCGGGCCGCCGCGCAGATGCTCGCCGCGGAAGGGGCCTCGGTGGCGGTGACCGACGTTGATGACACCGCCGGGCAGGAGACGGTGGAAGAGATCGTTCAGGCCGGAGGAGAGGCGGCCTTTTTCGACCACGACGTGACCCTGGAAGAAGACTGGGAACGGGTCGTCGAGGAAGTTGGAGACACGTACGGCATCCCCGATGTGCTCGTGAACAACGCCGGCATCTACCGGATCGAGCCCCTCGCGGACACGACGGTCGAGGACTGGAAGACGCTCATGGACGTGAACGTGACGGGCGTCTTTCTGGGGCTGAAGCACTGCGCCCCACGTATGGAAGAAAAGGGGCGGGGCTCCGTAATTAATCTGTCCTCGGTTGCCGGGCTTGTAGGCCTCTCGGGGCACGCGAACTACGGGGCGAGCAAGGGGGCGGTGCGCACCCTGACCAAAGATGCGGCGATAGAGTTCGCGGACGCCGGCGTACGGGTGAATTCCGTCCACCCGGCGTATATCGATACCCAGATGGCCGAGTACGGGGCAGACGTTCAGGGGGCGACAAAGGAGGAATTGGCCGCCATGCATCCGCTCGGGCACATGGGCGAGCCACAGGATGTGGCCTATGCTGTCGTGTACCTTGCCTCCGACGAGTCGACCTTCATGACGGGCTCGGAGCTGGTGATTGACGGCGGCTATACGGCCCAGTAGACCACGTCCCACCCCTCACCATTCTTACCAACTAACTGACGAGGTACCAATCATGCTTACTATTGATCGCGTGTTGTTTCCGACAGACTTTTCGGGCGGGTCGAAGCGGGCATTTCCGCAGGCAGCCTTTCTCGCGGACTGGCACGACGCGGACCTCCACATTCTGAACGTGACCGGCCGCCACCGGCACGACTATCGAGAGACGAAAGAGAACTTCCCCATTGCCATTGACACCCTCACGGAGTGGCTCCAGCGCCCGTCTGCGTCGGTAACGGGGACGAACTGGACGGACCTTGAGGCGCTTCCCATCGAACAGGAGCAGGTGGAGTCGGCAGCCCCGGCCGAGCGCATTGTCGACTACGCCGACGAGCAGAACGTGGACGTCGTGGTGATGGGCACCCACGGCCGGCGTGGGGTTGACCGAATGCTGTTTGGCAGCGTGACGGAAGAGGTGGTGCGGTTCTCCCCTTGCCCGGTCCTTACGGTGCGCCAGGACGCCGACGTCGAACCGTCCCAGGCGGTGCGTCGCATTCTGGTACCTGTCGACTTTTCCGACGCATCCGAGTCGGCCATCCGGCACGCTAAGGAAGTCGCCCTCACCTATGGCGCCAAGATTGATTTGCTCCACGTGGTGGAAGAGCCGGTCTATCCCTCGGCGTACGGGGTGGAGGCCGACTTTCCGTCCGAGGACGTCATTGATCGGGTGGAGACGAAGCTCGGCGACATTGCTCGGGAAGAGATCGGAATCGAGCACGTGGTCGTGAAGGCCGTCATTGGAAACCCGGCCCGAGACATTCTCGATTACGTCGAAAAGGAGGACATCGACCTCATCGTGCAGGCGACCCACGGCCGGACGGGGCTCGACCACATGTTGATCGGAAGCGTGACGGAACGGGTGCTCCGGCAGTCCCCTACGCCGGTTTTTGCCGTGAAGCCGGATCGGAAGTCCCTCGTTCCGGCCACACAGAGGGAGTCGGCCACTGCCGAGGCCTAGCACCTGATTGGGGTCTTCACCGCTCGGGATTGGTCGCGGCGGTCCCTTCGTGGGTGTGAGCGGCCGATGAGTCGATCAAGGGGGGCGGGACCTGTGTCTACGCTACCGGCGAGGGGATCAGGAGATTTCTCTCTTTGCAGCGAACCGGGGACGGGGAGAACGACACGATTCCATGTCCCGTCCCTAGCTGAGAGCTCATCCCTTGCTGGCGGCCGATCCCTCAGGGGCCGATCTGCCGGGCATTGGGGGCGCGGCCTGTGATGCCCGACCGAGGCGTAGGCGCAGAGACCCCCCTCGCTCCGCGCGATCCGTGCAGGTCGGGGAGTTCGTGCTACCGTTCCCAACCGCCTTAAGCTTATGCTTTCCATTGAACGGGTTCTGTTTCCCACTGATTTCTCGTCCGGTGCCACCCGTGCGTTTCCCCAGGCCGTGTCGTTTGCGGACCAGCACGACGCCGAGTTGCACGTCGTGAATGTCCCCGAGTCGGACCGGGAGTCGGTCGCGTCCCTGCCGGTCGCCCCCAACGTGCTAAAGGAGTGGCGGGGGGCACAGCCGGGCGAAGACGCACCGGATCTGGAGGCGCTTTCCGTCGTCCAGCGCCAGTTGGAACCGGGGGTCCCCCCCGAGCGCATTGTCGCCTACGTGAAGGGGCACGACGTGGATCTGGTGGTCATGGGGACCCATGGGCGTCGCGGGCTTCGGCGGATGATGCTGGGAAGCGTGACGGAAGAAGTGCTGCGCACGGCCCCCTGCCCGGTCGTCACGGTCCGGGCCGACGACGAGGACGAGCCTCGCACGGATGCTCGTCGAATTTTGGCACCCGTCGATTTTTCCGACGCGTCTGAAACGGCCGTTGACCATGCCCGAGAGCTTGCCCGGACCTACAACACCGATCTTCACCTCCTCCACGTGGTCGAAGAGGTCAACTACACGTCGGCGTACGGAGTGGAGTCGCCACTCAGCCCCCTCGACGAGATCGTAGCCAGGGTCGAAAAGACCCTTGGCGAGATGGCTCGCGAGACCGTAGGGGACGAATCCGTTCAGGTCTCGGCCCGGGTCGGCTACGCCCCGTGGACCATCCTCGACTACGTGGAAAACAACGACGTCGATCTCATTGTGATTGCGACCCACGGTCGATCGGGCTTCGATCGGGTCCTCCTGGGAAGCGTGGCCGAGCGGGTGCTCCGCCGGTCTTCTGTGCCGGTGTTTTTGGTCAAGCCCGATCAGGGGTCTCTTCTTCCATCAGAACCGGCAGGGACCGGGGGGCACGGCAGTTGAACGGGGGGCAGAGGGCCTCGCCCATCACGCGTTTCATGCGGCGATCCGTCGGAGCGTGTGAGCGACCGTCTCGGCCTGCTCTCGCGCCCGCTCGGCGGTCTTCACGCCCTCAACGCCGATCACGTCGCCAATGCCAAACACGGTGTCGAAGTGCCGGTGACGAAAAGACGAGGGATCAACCTCGAGGTAGCCTCTCATCGGGCCGTCTCGGTAGGCCAGGCCACGTTCCGTGAGGAGGTCGGGCGGCCGCATGGGGGGGACCACGTGAAGGAGGTCGTAGTCGAGCACGTCCCGGCTCTGAGACCGTCCCTTCGTGACGGTGAAGACGGCCTCACATCGGTCGGGACGCACTTCGATGAGGTCGTAGCCGGTGTAGGCGGGAATGTCGGAGGGCGGGTCAACCGCGTCGGAGGCGTCAGCCGTCGCGTAGAACACGTCCGTTTGGGAGCGGACTCCGGTGTCTTGCCACAACGCCTCGGCCCGGCGGAGAATACTGAGCGGCGCGCTTCCGCCTTTGTGGGGCGTGGAGGGGGCGGTAAAGAGCGCCTGTCCGCCCTCGAAGGTGCGAATCATCTCCCAGGTGCGCTCGGCCTGCTCGTAGCCGTAGACGCTGCAGATGCCCTTGGTGCCCAGGTGCCCCTTCAGGTTCCGGATGCGATCCCAGTGCACGTTCGTGCCAAGGGCGACGACGAGGTAGTCGTACTGGATGGTGGTGTCCCGGTCCGTCGTCACAACCTGACTCCGAGGATCGATGTCGCGGACCCGTTCTTCCACCCACGTTGCTTCCGGCGGAATCTTTTGCTCTTTGCGGGAGCGCGTGTCCTCTTTCTGGAGGCCTTCGGTGCCCACCCGCATCCATTCCGGCTGGTCGTAGTCGTGGGGGGACGGCTCGAGGAGGGCGGTCTCGGCAATCAGGTCGCTCTCGGCGAGCGAGTGGAGGACGGCAAGGCCCGCTTCGCCCCCGCCGAGGATGACAATTCGATGCGATGACGCGACTTCTTCCGCGGAGGGCGTCAACGACCGTTCGTCGTTTGAGGATGAGGAGGTCGATCGGGACGAGTCAGAGGAAGGCATTGGAGGGGCGGGAGCTGTTGACGAGGCAAGGAGGGGGACGCCTGTGTTTTCAAGGAGGACGAAGAATCCGAGTTCTTATCTTACGAGTGCGGGTGTGAAGAGGTGCCCCGGATCGTCTTGTCTATTTTAGGTGGCATGTTTTGGACTGCATGAGTAGAATCTTGGGGCATCGTGTAGAATACAAGTCGAGTGCAGGCTCCAACCGGATGGGGGACCGTCGGTATCACCATCATCGGCGACGAGCGTTTTCCCTGTTGCCGGGCGCTTCGTCGTATCCCGACTCTACGTCTCTTCGCTTCCTTTTTCGTTTGCTCGATCGTGTTCATGACTCCTGTCATCACCCTTACGCTGAATCCCGCCATTGACAAAAGCACGCGCGTGGACCGGGTCGTAGCCGACGAGAAGCTTCGGTGCGACCCCCCGCGTCGCGAGCCGGGGGGCGGCGGGCTCAACGTGTCCCGCGTGATCGATCGGCTCGGCGGGGCGACCCGCGCCCTCTACACAGCGGGCGGCCATACGGGCGCCACCCTGCAGTCCCTGGTCGACGACGAGGGAATCGACCACGTCCCCATTTCCATTGCGGACGGGACGCGCGAGAACATGGTTGTGTACGAAGAGTCCACCGACCGACAGTTTCGGTTTGGCATGCCGGGTCCGGCGCTCACCGACGCGGAGCGGGCCCGGTGTCTGGAGAGGATTCGGGACCTGGATCCGGGTCCGGACTATCTCGTCGCGAGCGGAAGCCTGCCGAGGGGCGTTCCGGACGACACCTACGCCG
The DNA here is from genome assembly GCA_964612165.1 of uncultured Salinivenus sp. Lineage (GTDB taxonomy): Bacteria > Bacteroidota > Rhodothermia > Rhodothermales > Salinibacteraceae > Salinibacter. The sequence goes on along the minus strand of CAZTDC010000035.1, from coordinate 4,357 downwards.
CCGTGGCCGAGGCGGCCGACGCCCTGGGGGCCCGGGCCATCCTTGACACGTCGGGCGCCGCGCTCCGGGAGGCCATGAAGGGAGGGTGGTACCTCATTAAGCCCAACCTCCGCGAGCTGCAGCAGCTGGCCGACGCCGAACTCGAAACGGAGCCCGAACGCATCGACGCCGCCCGGACCTTCATCGACCGCGGGTGGTGCGAGGTGGTCGTGCTGTCGATGGGGGCCTCCGGTGCGCTTCTCATTACGCCCGACCGGGCCGAGCACGTCCGGTCCCCGACGGTGCCCATCGAAAGCCGGGTGGGTGCCGGCGACAGCATGGTGGGCGGGCTCACCCTGGCGCTCGCCCAGGGGCGCGACCTGAACGGGGCTGTGCGCTTCGGGGTGGCGGCGGGCGCTGCGGCCGTAACGACGCCCGGCACGGAGCTGTGCCGCCGAGCCGACACGGAGGCGCTCTTCGAGCAGATGAGCGATGACGTGTGAGTGACGTGCCCTTGTCCCGTTCGGACTGTGGATTCGTTGTGCTGAAGGGGACCTGCTCCCGTCTCCGAGCGTAGACACTGCTTTTTACGGACGGGCAGGAGGCGTCGGTCGCCGGTCGCGGGTCCCTTTGCGGGGAGGAACGGACGGCTGGGCGGAGGGGCGTGGGGAACGCTCCAAGACGACGAGAGAATGAGCCCCATCGTCCTCCACGACGCGCGGCTCCACCCGTCGGATAGACCATCCATTCATTCGGAGGGATCGAATCTCGGGATGCTGATCCAGGTCCCCTCGATCGGAGGCGTCAATCAACAGAAGCGTGGTTTCCGTCTCCGGGGACGAGGCGGACGCCGGGGTGGTCGACTCTCTTAGTTTGACGGGGTCCATGGTGGGCGAACGGCGGATACGGGAAGTTAGTGCATCTTCAATCGGTCTGTTTGGGGCAGAAGTTTTCTCCCTCTCTGGGGGACCTTCACGATTTCCGGGAAGGGCCTTCGTGGGCCCGTCCTCATCCTATTTGGGAAGAGTTCTTGGCAGCGATCTAGATCGCCTGCTCGAAATGACCAAGCCCGAAAGAGACTAGATGAAACTGCAG
>CAZTDC010000035.1:0-3183 GCA_964612165.1 uncultured Salinivenus sp. | reverse complement strand
TCTAGATCGCCTGCTCGAAATGACCAAGCCCGAAAGAGACTAGATGAAACTGCAGGAGGGGACGATACGGCGGCAGCAACCCCCCAACCGGACAAAGCTGCCCTCGCTCAAACAACACTGAACCTATGGGCGGCCGGTCGAGGCTGGATGTCACTGCCGGCGAGCGGATTGCTAGACCAGGACGATCTCGCTTTTTCGAAAAAGCGCTTCCAGGCAGGCCCTGGTTTGTGCTCATCCGGAGACCCCCAAGTTTCTAAAGCCCTACGGATCGGAGTTCGGGAGGACGGACCGCTGGGCCGTCGTTCTCCACGGCACTTACTCGACTACGAAGGTGACCTTGGCGTGGATGCGGTACGTTTGAATGTCGCCATCCTCGACGATGGCGCGGTAGTCGTCAACGTACACGTTTTTGATCTCCTCGACGGATTTTGAGGCTTCGCGGACGGCCTCCTCGGTGGCGTCCTCCAGGGTGTCTCCCTGAGCGAGAATCTCGATGGTTTTTGCGACAGACATGGCAACTGAGGGAATTCTGAAAATGATGAGCGAAAGGACTCCTGAGGAGTCCACCAAATAAGAACGTAACAAGTGGCCAAGGAGACTGTACGGGCTTTACGGGGCCGGAGCGTGGTATATGCTTGCCACTTCCTGTGGGGAAAAGAAGCACGTGGGGCGCAGTCCGACAGGACGGCGAGTGGAGGAAGACACCGTCAGGAGCGAGAGATCCGATCCGCTGGAACCTGGGAGAAGAGGGGGGTCGCGGTTGTTCGGACGATCCAAAGGGGACAAGGCGTCGACATTTCGACATTGAGCACGGGAATGCATGGCCTCTCGGAACTGCGGTGTACGACGGGCTCCCACGCCAGACTTCGGACCTTTCCCACAGTGGACGACCTCCGTCTTTGGTACATTAAGTAAAGTGTTGCCTTTCACCTTCATTGCCCCGACGGCCCATGTCAACGCTATCCTCCGCCGCCAACGTCGTATTGCATCGTCGCTATCTTCAGCAGGACGAGACCGGCACCGTCGTGGAGACGCCCGATGAGATGTTTCGCCGGGTGGCCGCGACCCTTGCCGAGGCGGAGGCCCATCACGGGGGCGACGAGGGCACGGTGGAGGACCGGTTCTACGAGGTGATGCGGAATCTGGACTTCCTTCCGAACTCCCCGACGCTGATGAATGCCGGGACGGACCTTCACCAGCTGGCCGCCTGCTTCGTCCTGCCCATCGAGGACTCGCTGCCGTCCATTTTTGAAACGCTCAAGCAGACCGCCCTCATCCACCAGAGCGGAGGCGGCACGGGCTTTTCATTTTCACAGCTGCGGCCACAGGGGGACGTGGTGCAGAAGACGGGCGGCGTGGCGAGCGGGCCGGTGAGCTTCATGCGCGTCTTTGACGCGGCCACCGAAGAGATCAAGCAGGGCGGCCGCCGGCGCGGCGCGAACATGGCCGTCCTTAACGTGACGCACCCTGATATCGAGGCCTTCATCCGGGCGAAGCAAGAAGAGGAGGCCCTCCGAAACTTCAACATCTCCGTCGCGACGACCGCCGACTTCTGGAGGGCCTACCGGCAGGGCTCGACCTATGCGCTGGTGAATCCGCGGACTGAAGAGGAGGTGGGGCGCGCGGACCCGGAGCAAATTCTCGACCTGCTGGCGGAGGCGGCCTGGGCGACGGGGGATCCCGGACTGCTCTTCCTCGACACAATCAACGACGACAACCCGACCCCGGACCTTGGCCGCATTACGGCCACCAATCCCTGTGGGGAGGTGCCCCTGCTTCCCTACGAGGCGTGCGTGCTCGGCTCCGTGAATCTCGGTCACCACACCGACGACCGGCGCGTGGCGTGGGAGAAGCTGCGGGAGACCGTCCTCACGGGCGTGCGCCTGCTAGACAATGCCATCGACATGTCCACTTTTCCGGTACCCGCGATCGAGAAGCACATGGCGGCGAACCGGAAGATCGGGCTCGGCGTGATGGGCTTCCACGACCTGCTCGTGGACCTGCAGGTGCCCTACGACAGCGACAAGGCCGTTGAGGTGGCCGACGACGTGATGTCCTTTATCCACGAGGCTGCGTGGGAGGCCTCCCGGCAGCTCGCCGACGAGCGCGGCCCGTTTCCGAACTGGTCCAAATCGACCCACGTCACTCAAACGCGGAACGCCACGACGACCTCCATCGCGCCGACGGGCACCATCTCGATGATTGCCGGCTGCTCGGCCAGCATCGAGCCCCTCTACAACGTGGCCTACACCAAGCACGTGATGGGCGGGCTGGAGATGGTCAGCGACCGGTTTGTCGAGATAGCGAAGGCCCGAGGATTTTACTCGGACGAGCTGATGGAGCGCCTCCACGGCCGCACCACCCTCCAGGACGTGGACGTCATTCCCGACGACGTGAAGCGCCTCTTTCAAACGGCCCACGACGTGCCCGCTGAGCGTCACCTTCAGGTGCAGGCCGCGTTTCAGAAGCACGTGGACAATGCTGTCAGCAAAACGGTGAACCTGCCCGCCTCCGCAGCGGTCGAGGACGTGCGCGACCTCTTCCTACGGGCACGGGACCTGGGGGTGAAGGGCGTTACGGTCTTCCGGAGCGGTGCGAAGCCGGAGCAGGTGCTGGGTGAGGATCCGCTCAAGGAGGAGTGTGTGAGCGAGTGCGAGTACGTGGCAGAGGGGGAGTGAGGGGGAGAGGAGAAGATCGTCTCCTTCACCGCGACGGTCGCAGGCGATCGGGCGACGGGTCCATATCGGTACCCGCTCCGGCGTACGAGGGCCGCGGTTTAGAGAAACCCCGCAGACAGTCGATCAAATTGCGGTTGCTGGGTTGGGAGGCAGTGCTTGCCGGTGCTGGACACTCGTGATTTCTGATTTCTTTTTCGCGTCGAATCGCTCATGCCCACCGTAAGTGTCGGCGCGCTTCTCGTCTTCCTGATCATCCTCGTGGCGCTCATTCTGTTTGTCACGGAGCCGGTGCCGATCGACGTCACGGCGCTTGGGATCATGGTGACGCTCATGGTGCTCGGCCCGTGGACAGGCATTTCTCCGGAGGAGGGGGTCTCGGGCTTTTCCAATAGCGCGACCATCACCATCCTCGCGATGATGATTCTGAGCGAGGGGGTGCGCCGAACGGGCGCCGTCCAGCACCTCCAGGCGACCGTGGCGGCGTACACCGGCGAAAACGTCCACA
>CAZTDC010000034.1:0-17056 GCA_964612165.1 uncultured Salinivenus sp. | reverse complement strand
AGTCGATGGGCGGCTACACCGACATCTTCGTCACCGGCGTCATGGGCCCCATCGTCTACGCCGACGTGGAGAGCCTGTACCCGTCCATCATGCTCAACTACGACGTGAAGCCGTCCGGCGACTCGCTAGACCTTTTTCCCCAACTCCTGGAGCGGCTCACGGACCTGCGCCTTGAAACGAAGCAGGACATGAAGGAGGCGGACGACGAGGAGGTGCGCAGCGAGCTCGACGCGCGCCAGTCCTCCTACAAGGTCCTCATCAATAGTTTCTACGGTGTCCTCGGCTTCTCGCTTTCGGCCTTCAACGACTTCGAAGAAGCCGACCGCGTGGCGCGCACGGGGCAGGAGATCCTTCGTGAGCTCATTGCCGAAATTCGCGAGCAGGGCGGTACGGTCGTGGAGGTGGACACCGACGGCGTGCTTTTCGTGCCGCCCGACGGGGTGCGGGGCGAGCAGGAAGAGGTCGACTTTACCGTCGGCCTCACGGAGGCGATGCCCGAGGGCATTCGCGTCGGGTTCGATGGGCGCTACAAGAAGATGCTGTCGTACAAAAAGAAAAACTACGCCCTGCTCACCTACGACGATGACCTCAAGTTTAAGGGCTCCTCGCTCATCTCCCGCTCCAACGAGCCGTTTGGCCGCGACTTCGTGCGGAAGGCCATCCGCCGCCTCCTCAATCACGACGTGGAGGGGCTACACGACCTCTACGTAGATACCCGCGACAAAATCATTAACAGCGACTGGGAGAGCGTCGAGAGCTTCGCTCGCACCGAGACGCTCAAAGACACGCTCGGGGATTACGAGGCCGACGTAGAGGAGGGCAACCGGCCCCGCGCCGCCACCTACGAGCTGGCCAAGGAGAAGCAGGAGAAAACCGGCAAGCCGGTGAAGAAGGGCGACCGCATCTCGTACTACATCACCGGCGATAGTGCGAACATAACGGCCTTCAAAAACAGCAAGCTCGCCGCCGACTGGGACCCCGACCATCCGGACGAAAACACGGCCTACTACCTCAAACGGCTCGACGAGTTTGCCGAGAAGTTCGAGCCCTTCTTCACCGATGAAGACTTTCAACTCGTGTTCTCGCCGGAGGATATGTTTGGCTTCTCGGCCGAGGGCATCGAGATTCAGACTGTCGAGCACGAATCCGACTACCAGGTCGGGCAAGAAGAGGTCCCCTTCTGATGTCGCCCGGCCGAGGGGTTATTTGCTCTCTTTGCTCGCCGTCTCGTCGCGCTTCTTCTCGAGGCTTTTCATCAGGGCGTCGAAGCCCCGCTTCCGAACCACCGTCTGGAAGGAGCGGGCGTATCCCTCGGCCGTGCTCACCTCATCGACGATAATGTCTTCGGCCTTCCACTCTCCGTCTCGGCGCTTCAAGACGTATTCGACGGGCGTTCGGGTGCCCTCATACTCCGTCATCGTCCGCACGTAGGCACTGTCATCCTGTACGTTAATCTGGTCGAAGGTGACCTTCGAATTGTACACATCCAGGTCGCTCATCGACTGGGCGCTCACCACGTCCTGGAAGACGTCCACGAACTCCGTTTGCTGCTCGGCGCTCAGATCGTCCCAGTGCGGGCCCAGTGCCGTCTGGCCCATCGCCCGGAAGTCGATGACCCCGTTGATAAGCTCCTTTAAACGCGCGCGCTGCTCTTTCGAGTAGTCCGTATCGCCGCTGAGGATGGATTTGATCTCCTGATCTCGCTCCTCAAGCATCTTGCGAATCTCCGCCTGAGTCGATTGCTGGTCCTGGGCCCAGGCCGTCGTGGGTCCGCCGACAAGCAGGAGCGCCAGGGCAAGGAGACCGGTGACGAGAGCGCGAGGACGATGCATGAGAGCGTACATGGTTGGTGCAGAGTCGAGTTGAGGAAGAATGAGATCCTCCATTCGGATTAGTTCTCCGATTCAGAAGAGTCAATAAGCGTGCCGTTCTGCAGGCGGGTCGTGAGCGTGCCGGTTGCGCGGAGGAGTTTCAGGACCGCCACGTTGTACTTTTTGACGGCCTCGGCGTAGCGGGCGCGCGCCTCCAGGTCGGCCCGAACGGCCTTCACGAGGTTCTCGGTGTCGGCAAAACCGAGATCAAAGTTGATCTGCTCGGTCCGCAGCCACTCGCCGGAGATGGTTGTCGACTCGTCGCGGGAGTCGACGGCGGTTTTCGCGATGACGAGGTTGCGGAAGGCTTCCTCCACCTCGAACTGGACGAGTTGCCGAGCCGCCGTCTGCTGATTTTTGACCTCATTGAGTTCGGCCTTGGCCTGCTCTACTTTTGCCTGCGTCTGGCGAAAGTTCAAGTCAAGCTGAATGCCGAATCCCGTGCGGGTACCTGTGCCCATGAAGGAATCGCCCACGAAGGCGTTGTCGGGATTGGGCCGCTCCGGCAGCGTGATGCTCTGGGAGAGGCTGGCCTGGATGCCGATCTTCGGATAGTAATCGGACTGAGCCACGTCCACGAGCGCCTCTCGGGCCTTTACACCGGCTTTCGCCTGGTCCACTTCCGGACGGTTTTGGAGCCCAAGCTGAATGTAGTGGTCGAGTGAGTCCGGGTGGATGGAGAAGTCGAGGGGCCGAAGCTCGTCCGCCGTTGCCTGTACGGTCGTGCCTTCTGGCAGGAAGAGCTGCCGCCGCAGGGCCGATCGGGCCGTGGCCTGGTTTTGCGCAATCTCGACGACGCGGCGCTTGAATTCTTCCTCCGTGAGCTTCGTCTGGAAGAGGTCGGCCTGGTCGACACTGTCGTCCCCCTCGTCGAGCAGGCGGTTGATTTCCTTTTTCGCGCGATCGATGACCTTTTCCGTGCGATCCGCAAGCCGGTCGAGCTCCTGGGTGAGCAGCAGGTTGTAGTAGATCTCGCCGGTGCGGGCGGCCACCTCCAGTGCCTTCTGGTCCACGCGCGCCTCCTCCACGTCCACGCCGTGACGGGCCGCGCGGATGTTGCCGGAGAGCTCACCCCACGTAAAGAGCGGCTGGCGCGCAACAATTTCGGCCCGGGCAAAGGGACGAAGGGCCCCAAGGGACCAGTCATTCTCCACGTTCGGATCGAGGTACAGCTCATCGTCTGGGGTCCCCGGTGGTACGTTCTTCAAGCCGGGGGCGAACGAGGAGGCTGTACTGAACGATAGGTCGGTGAGAAACCGGCTAGCCTGTGCCTGGTCGCTCCGCGCCGACGCAAAGCGGCGCCGGGCCCGGCGCTGGTCGACCTCTGGGCTTTCCTCCAGGGCCGTCGTGATCGCGTCCGTCAGACTGACGCGCACGGTGTCCGGTGCCGGTGACACGTCCTGTGCCGCCCCTGTCGGAGCCACCGTGACGAGCAGACTCGCCAGAAAAAGCAATCGTACAATCATCGGTAGCAGATCATCAAGTCAGTCACGAGAAGGCCTAGCATCTTGCACCAAGGCCCACAGACGAGTTCGTTCCCTTGGTCTCAACAGGGCGTCCGTTTCTGCCCCAGAATGCCGCCGTGGCCGCGACGAAGGTAACGCTGACGAGGGACAGGCACATGCGGGCACCGGGCCCGTACAACCCATCAAATTCTCGCTTTACACACTCTCCACACGTTTCTTCCGTCGCCATGGCGTCTTCGGACAGCCCGCGTCCCCTCGGGGAGGTACTCAAAGAAGTGATCGACCAGCTTGACGTGCAGGAAGAAATCGACGAGGCCCGCGTGGTTGAGAGGTGGGCGACCCTCGCCGGGAAAGAGATCAACGGCGTCACCGAGTCGGTATGGATGAACGGCGCAACGCTCTACGTCAAAATCACCTCCGCGGCGTGGCGACAGGAGCTCCACATGAACCGTCGCCAGTGGCGCGAGCGGCTCAACGGGACCTTCGACACGAATCCCGTCGACGAAATCGTCTTTCGATAGTCTCCCAGGTTGAACGGCGGCGCATGCGCGGGAGGCAGACATCGAACCTACCTAACCGGGAACAGTGCCCGCTCACGCATCACAGAATACCCAACACGCCCCCATAGTGGGGAGTGTCTCGCTCCGGACGGCCGCCCCTATCCGTCAAACGTGCTGAAGGCAACGGAGGTATTGTGCCCCCCGAAGCCGAAGGCGTTGGAGAGCGCGAGATCCACCGTTCGCTCCTCCGCCTCGTTGAACGTGTAGTGGAGGTCGCAGTCTGGATCCTCCTCTTCGAAGTTGATGGTGGGCGGCACCACGTCGTGCTGAAGGGCCTGGATGGCGGCGATGGCCTCGATTGCGCCAGCCGCCCCGAGCAAGTGGCCCGTCATGCTCTTGGTGGAGGAGACGTTCAGCTTGTAGGCGTAGTCATCGAACACCTTCTTGAGCGCCTTCGTCTCGGCCACGTCGCCCTGGGGAGTGGAGGTGCCGTGGGCATTGATGTAGTCCACGTCGTCCGGGCTGATTCCTGCGTTGTCGAGGACGCTGTTGAGGGCCAGGCACACGCCCTCCCCGTCCGGGTCGGGCGCCGTGAGGTGATAGGCGTCGGCCGACATGCCGATGCCTTCGATCTCGGCGTAAATGGGTGCCCCCCGTTCTTGGGCCCGGTCGAGGGATTCGATGAAGAGGGCACCGGCGCCCTCGCCCATCACGAATCCGTCGCGGTCGGCGTCGAAGGGACGAGAGGCCCGCGCCGGGTCGTCGTTGCGGGTGGAGAGGGCCCGCATGCTCGCAAAGCCCGCAATGCCGAGCCGGGTCACGCAGGCGTCGGTGCCCCCGCAGAGGGCCGCGTCCATGTCGCCCTCGCGAATAAGCCGGTAGGCGTCGCCGATGTTGTGATTGCCGGTGGCGCAGGCCGAGATCATGGCGTGGTTCGGTCCCCGGAAGCCATGCTGCATCGCAATCTGCCCGGCTGCGATGTCAGGGATGAGCATCGGGATGAAGAACGGGGAGGTTCGCGCCTCGTCGTTATCGAGGAAATATTCCGTCTGGTCTCGAAAGACCTGCATGCCGCCGATGCCCGTTCCGAAGATGACCCCAATGCGGTCCTTTTTTTCCTGGGACATCTCCTCCGGGTCGAGGCCGGCATCGTCGACCGCCTGCTCGGCAGAGGCGAGTGCGTACTGGCAGAATGGATCCATGCGGCGCACCTGCTTGGCGTCGAGGTAGTCCTCGGCCTCGAACCCGTCCAGTTCGCAGGCGAATGTCACGCGCAGACCCTCCGGATCGAACGACTCGATGGTGGCCGCCCCGCTCTCCCCCTCCACGAGGCCCTTCCAATAGTCGTCGACCGTGAGCCCGAGGGGCGTGAGCGCCCCCATCCCCGTAACGACGACTCGACGTGACGCGTCATCCATGACAAAAAGGATCCTGTTTTAAGTCTACGTTCGACCGCGTACAGCTGCGGTCGATGTCTTTTTCCGGGCGCCGCAACAACCACTTGTTACAGATGTCCCGGTGCACACCACCGAACAAAAACGCCCGACGAGCCGCGACGACGCCGTCAGAAGTCGGAGCATGCTGCTCCTTCCACCATGCGTTTGAAACGGGTCGTCGGTGGGGAGCACGTAGCGGTACTCGATGTATTGGGCCGTCGATTCACCGGTGCCAATGCGCAACGGTCGGTGCAATCGGTGAGGCCAGATCAGTCTAGTCGAGTACTACTACAATGTCGACTCCTGATGGTGCCGCCGCGGGCCATCGTCCCCACGATCGTCGTTACGCCACCTGTTCCTCGAGGTAGTCGATGGCGTCTCCAACGGTGGCAATCTCCTCTGCCTCCTCATCCGGAATCGTGAGGTCGAACTCCTTCTCGAATTCCATGATGAGCTCGACGGTGTCGAGCGAGTCGGCGCCGAGGTCGTTGGTAAAGGAGGCGTCCGTGGTCACGTCCGACTCGTCTACCCCGAGTTTCTCAACGATGATTGACTTAACCGTTTCTTCGATGTCGTTGGCCATGGTTTGGCAGTCTCGTTAATAATGAAAGTCATGCGCAAAGAAGAGCGGGCGTCGGTCTTTGAGTGTTCTGACCAGACCCGCCCCACTGTACCTGCCCCTCATTGAGTGTGGGGCCGGCGGAAACCGGCAAGGGCCGTTGTGCCCCTGCGTTTCAACCGTCGAAAACTACAACGGGGGCGTCGGAGAAGCAACGAAACCCCTTCGTTTGATGCAAGCTTTGCACGCGTTTCCCGATTTTTCTTGTCCCTCCCCCAAACTTCTCTCTTTTCTTTACATACTGAGCGTTGGCAATGAGAAATGGGGTCCTTATGTTACCGCCCCTTTGTGCGAACGTTATCCTGGACGCTCCGTTCTCCTTTTCACTACCCTTTGCCCTTCCAGGAGGGCCGCGCTACCTGTTCACCGGATTTGGTTTCTCGTTCATGGCTTACCTCTTTACCTCCGAATCGGTCTCCGAAGGCCATCCCGACAAAATTGCGGATCAGATTTCGGACGCCATTCTAGATGCACTGCTGGACCAGGATCCGCAGAGCCGCGTCGCCGTCGAAACGCTCGTGACCTCCGGTCTCGTCGTTCTTGGGGGCGAGGTGACGTCGCAGGCGGACATCGAGCCCCGACAGATCGCGCGCGAGGCGATTCGAGAAATCGGGTACACCGATCCGCGCCTCCGGTTCGATGCCGATTCCTGTGGGGTGATCAGCAGCATCGACGAGCAAAGCAGCGACATCAGCCAGGGGGTGGACGGCCAGCAGGAGCAGGGCGCCGGCGATCAGGGCCTCATGTTCGGGTACGCCTGTCGGGAAACCAAGGAGTACATGCCGATGGCCATCACGTTTGCCCATCGGCTGGTGCAGGAGTTGGCCCATATCCGGAAGGAGACGGACAAGATGCCCTATCTCCGCCCGGACTCCAAGAGCCAGGTGACGATCGAGTACGAGGACGACCGCATGACCCCGAAGCGCATACACACGGTCGTGCTCTCGACCCAGCACGACGACGGGGTCACGCAGAAACAGATTCAGGAGGACATTCGCAACATTCTTCTTCCCCAGGCCCTCCCCGAGGATCTGCTCGACGACGACGTGATTCTCCACGTCAACCCCACGGGCCGCTTCGTCATCGGCGGGCCACACGGAGACACCGGCCTCACCGGTCGCAAGATCATTGTGGATACCTACGGCGGAAAGGGGGCGCACGGCGGCGGGGCCTTCAGTGGGAAGGACCCCTCGAAGGTGGACCGCAGCGCCACCTATGCCGCCCGTCACGTCGCAAAGAACCTCGTGGCCGCCGACCTCTGCGACGAGGCCATCGTGCAGCTTGCCTACGCCATCGGCGTCAGCGAGCCGGTCTCGATCGACGTCAACACCAACGGCACCGGTAAGATCTCCGACGAGGCACTTTGCCATCTCGTCCGCGACCACTTCGATCTTTCGCCCGCCGCGATCATCGATCGGCTCGACCTCCTGAAGCCGCGGTACCAGAAGACCGCCGCGTACGGGCACTTTGGCCGGAAGGACTTTCCGTGGGAGGAGCTTACGCACGTGGACGCACTGAAGCGAGACGCCAAGAAAGCGGTCGCCTAATAGACCCGGTTCTCATGCGAAAGGACCTTCGCCCTCGTCACCATTCGGTGGCGAGGGCATTTCTATTTGTGATCGGTTTATAATCGGAAATTTGGGGCGTGACGGGAGCTTCCCATTGTTCGCTTGTAACCCTTCCGGCTCCTAATCGTCCACTACCCGCATTTTCGACGGTCCCTTCATTTAGATGGGCCGTTTCGGAGGCACCAGATTTCGCGTTCCGGCCTGTTTGTTGAGGACGGGGCTTGTCCTCCGAGCTGAATATTCTTTCCCACAATCCTTTTGGTACCTATGAAAAGCTTATCTACATTCCTTCTGTCCTCAGTTGTCGCGTTCGGACTCCTGTTTGCCGTTGGATGTGATTCCACCGGTTCTTCCGGCACCACCGATGGCGATAGTGGCACGCTTGAACTTCGTCTGGACGGCTCCGCGAGCAAAGCCTTGAGCACCGTGTCCACGAAGTCCAGTGCCGCGGACAGCGTGACCGAGGCCCTGGTCACCATCGACGAAGTTTCTATCGTTCCCACCGAGGATAGCACCGAGGGCGACTCCACCGAAGTCGGTATTCAGGCACTGACCGATGAGGACTTTGAGGTTGACCTCAAGCAGTTGCAGACAGGCCTCGACACGGCAATGGCCGAGTTTGAGATTCCCGCGGGCGAATACAGTCAGATTCGGTTGGTTACCGCCAACCAGGCAAGCGTAACCTTTGCCGATGGGTCTTCCCGAGACGTAATGATTGCGAGCGGACAGCAGACGGGCTTGAAGGTAAACTTCGACCCGTTTACGATCGAGTCCGCGGACGACCGTGTTGAGGTGACGCTCAACTGGGACGTACAGGAATCCCTGCAAGGCAATCCGGCTGGCCAGTTCGTGATTACACCTGCCATTGACGCAACCGTTAGCGTCACCGGCGGTGGCGGCGATGCTGATGGGAGTTAATTCCCTCACTTCAGCACGGTCTGCGCCCGAGCAAAGCCGTGCACGGGTGGTCGTCGAGTCCGGACGGCCACCCATCGGGCCGAAAGAATCGGGCACGTATAGCCTTGTTACGATGGCGTACTCTGTAGCTAGAACGATGGGGCGTGTGGAGCCTGGCACGCATCCTGCAGTTTTGAGGGGTAGACATGGAGGAAGACTTTCTCAGCGTCTATCCGTTGTCTGTTTCCGTTTGATGTACGCCCCCAATGCCGCCCGACGAGTCTGATGGTACGTATGCCCGCCGCGTGCAAGATGGGGACCGGGAGGCCTTTCGCGTCCTCATCGAGCGGTACGAGGGAATGGTGTTCGACCTGGCGCACCAATACGCCGACAGCTCAGAGGACGCCGAGGACCTCGCCCAGGACGCGTTCATGCGCGCCTACCGCCGGATTGGAGACTTGGACAACCCGGATCGATTCTCGTCCTGGCTGTACGGCATCGCGCTCAACCGCTGTCGGGACTACGCCAAGAACGTGCGGCGCGAAACATATGCGTTCAGCCGCACCGAGGACCAGGAAGGAGCTGATGCCCTGGTTGGCGAGAACAGAGGCCAGGACGAAGATCTCCTCGCAGAGGAACGGAGTGAACAACTGTGGGCGGCGCTCGACGAGCTTTCGTCCACGTACGCCACGCCGTTCCTTCTGAAATACCGAGATGGAATGACGTACAAAGCCATGTCGAAGCGACTGGACGTGTCGGTGAGTGCCCTGAAGGTGCGCGTGCATCGCGCTCGAAAGAAGCTTCGCAATTTGCTGGAGGATCGCTATGACGAACGACGAGCCTGACATACTGGTGCAGCGATTCGTCGACGGGGACCTGTCGGACGTGGAGGTGAAGGAGGCCCTGCATCGCATCGCCGACGATGCGGAGGCGCGGGACCTACTTCAGTTTGAGCTCCGCATGACGCAGGACCTCGCCGCGACCCGTTCGGGCGCGCCGCCCGAAGACTTTGCGGGCCGGACGATGGAGGCTGTGGCCCAAGAACCCGTCCCCGGCGAGGAGTCTGTCTCGCTTGGGGCGTACCTCCGGACGTTGTGGCAGGGGTTTACGGGAACGGTAACCCTCCGGGTGCGGCCCGTGTCCGCCACGGTTGCCGTACTTTTGGCCGGCGTTGTTCTGGTCAGTGCGCTGACCTGGACCGTGTGGCCCGTTGCTCCAACGACGATGAACAAGAGTCCCCAGACGGCCTCGACGACCTCGTCGGAAACGCAGACGGTACAGCAGACCTCCGCCGAGGGCGGCGAGACGGTATGGATCCGGTTCCGGTATACGAACAGCGAGGCAGATTCGGTCGCGGTGGCGGGCGACTTTAGCCAGTGGGAACCGGTGGCCCTTTCGCCCCGGGAGGTGGATGGTAAGACGGTGTGGACGGGACTCGTCCCGGTCTCGCGGGGTGAACACGAGTACCAGTTTCTGATAAATGGAGAACGGTGGGTGACCGACCCGCTTGCTCCCGTGAAGCGGAGCGACGGGTTCGGCGCCAAGAATGCCGTCCTCAACATCTAGCGGCCTCGTGGGCGAAAGCATCCCTGCTGTGTTGAACAGCGCTGCTGTTCCCGCGAGGCCGTGATCCTGGTTCTCGCGGAACGGGTTCAGTTTTATGTGGAGACTCCTTGTTGCACTCGGACTTCTTGCCGGTTTGGGCGTCGGATCCGCTCCGGCGCAGCAGTGGAGCGGGACGGCCGCCGTTGACGTGGCCGGCGGGTATCAGACAAACCTGTATTTGGATCCGGTGCTCGGCACCTGGAATGCCAACGTGACCCCGGCGCTTGCGGCGCTCACGCCGCGGCTGGGACTGAGCCGCAGCACGAGCCGCACTCGCCTGGACGCAACGGTACAGTCGCGTTTGCATCCGCGCCGCACCGACGTTCCGCAACGTACGCAGGGCAGCCTTCGGTTTCGCTATCACCTGACCTCCGAGTGGACCCTCGGGGCAACTGCAGGCGGCACGCGCTACCGATTCACGACCACAAGCACAAACGTTCGAACCAACCGGGACAGCTGGTGGCTACTTCCGTCCCTCCAATGGACGCCAACCTCTGAGACCATGGTTACTTTTCACACCGGCCTTACGCAGCGCTTCGAGCGGTTTTCCGAACAGACGGACCGGCAGACAAGTAGGCTCGCGTCGCTTCGCACGACTCACTGGCTGACGGCCCGGGTCCGGGGGGAGGCGCGGCTCTACGTGAGCAATGGCCGTACCTCGCTGGCCGAGAGCGGATTCGGGGGGAGCGGGGGACGCCTCAGTGCGACCTACTGGCCGACGAACGCCGTGTCGGTTCGCGGGACCATGGGGGTCGAGCAGTTTCGGTATGAGACGGGAGCAGGAACGACGCGTGACTGGATTGGGCAGGCGGGGGGAGAGGTGGAATGGAGCCCCCGATCCACCGTTACATTGTTTGGACGCGCGAAGGCGCTCTACGCTGCCCTCGACCAAGGCGATTCGGGCACCACGGACCTTCACGTGTCCGGAGGCGTGCGCCTTCAGCTACAGCGCGCGCTGGGTGGCACGGCCGACCCGCCTCCGCAGCGCCGCGTGTGTCACAACACCGACGACGGTCTCCAGATTCGCGTGCCGTACGATGGGGAGGGGACGGTTCACGTGACGGGAGACTTCAACAACTGGTCGCTGCCCGGCGTCCCGCTGGAGCCCGGAGAGGGGGACCAGTGGCAAACGACCCTCGACCTGCCGTCGGGCCGCTACACATATCGCTTCCGCGTCGTCGAGGAAGACGAGGCGCGGTGGATCGATCTTCCTTCTTACGCGCAGACCACCCAGGATTCGTTCGGCAGCACGAACGGCGTCTGCACAGTTCCCTAAGCCCATGCCTCACTTGTACTGTTTCATTCGAGCGTTCCGGTGCCGCCTGACGGCGGGAGGGACGACCATGAAGAATCGCCTCGCGGGGGGCGGTCGCCCGGCGGGCCTCGTCTCTTTGCTGGGACTTGTGGTTTTCGCTCTCCTTCTGCCGACGGGTGCGATGGGACAGCCCAGTGCGGTCCAGTCGCTCATCGAACAGGGACAGGCGGTCGGGGCCGACGTCGAACTCATGCGCAACGTGGCGTCTCGTGCTGAGAAGGCCGGTGTCGGGCCGGAGCAGACCGCTGAGCTCCTACGTCCAGCAGTGACGCTGGCGGAGCGCGACCTCCCGACGCGACCGCTTCTCAACAAGACCCTCGAGGGTCTTGCCAAACGGGTGCCGCCGGCTCGTATGGGGCCCGTTCTCCAAAAGCTGCAGTCGAACACGGAGCAGGCGGGCGCGCTCGTGACGACCTGGCTGGGTCAGGACAACACCAAACGGCTCGTTGGGGAATCGCCGGCCTCGTCTTCAGCGCGAACTCAGCTCGTGACCACCGTCACCGAAGCCCAGCAGCAAGAGGTTCCACTTGAGACGGTGAAGCAATTTCTCGATGGCCTTCCGGGCGCCGTCGACCGTTCGTCCGTGTCGGTGTCGCAGGTGGCCACGGCCGTGAGCGTGATGCCCGACCTGCCCGGAAGCAAGAGCAACCCGAAGGTCACCCAGCAACTGCTGACGTCGGCCCTCAACGCCGGGTACGACGGAGAATCGCTGCGGCAACTGCCCGCCGCCTTGGAGCGTGCACAGCGGGAGACCCAGCGTCCGACAGCGGTGATTGCGAAGGGGACGGCACAGGCGATCTCGAAAGGAGTGCCCGCTTCAAGTGTCCTACGGAGTCTCTTCCAAGGCTCGATGCCGGGAGGCGGACCGCCGTCGGGCGCCGGGAATGGACCGCCGTCCTCTCCGCCCGGCCAGGGGCGGGTCCCCTCCGACGTCGGGGGCGGTCCTGGTGACAATCCGGGGCAGGGAGAGGGACCTGGGAATAGGGGAGACGGCGATCGGGGAGGCGGAAATTCTGGAGGGGGCGGTGGAGGGTGACGATGGTTCCCTGTTTCGGAAGACAAATGCCCCAGCCGAGATTCACGACGTGGATGTGGCAAGGAGTAACCCGGAACGGAGCATTTACGGATGATTCCCGATGAGTCCCCCGGTTCGAGGTTCCTAGAGGGGAGTCACACTTCCTGTTCTGGCGTATGTGAAAAGCATAGGCTCAGGGGTCGGACTCTAGCTCCACTTCTTGCCTCCTTCTGCATTCCTCTATTGGAGAGCCCCGGTCCGGACGAGAGTTCTCGACCATTTTCCTGAGAACCCGGAAGGCCCGGTGACCAGAGGGAGTCGTTGCGGGCTCCGTCACGGAGCGGAGAAGAACCGGTTCAGCTGCGGTCCGTGATGAACGAACAAACCGGATCTATTGTAAGAAGCCGTCCTTTCGTATTTTCCGCAGAGCCAGATGACTTCGAAATGGGGGCTTTCTCGGAATTGGCCCTCTTTTCTCAACGCATCGGGGGCTAGAAAAGTCGTCTATTTCCTCCTATGCTCCAACTGTCCGGGTTGCGTAGACTCTTTTCCTCGATCCCCAGTCGACTAGTGGGGGCTGCCCTGGTCACCAGTCTCATTATTGCAGGATGTGACCCGCAGCCCCTTAATCTGTTCAGCGATCGAGATGCCTATTCGATGTACGGGGTGCTCGATCCCGCTCAGGACACGCAGTGGGTTCGGATTGAACCCATTGCTGAACCGACCGGTGAGGGAGTCGCCTCTCCGCTAGACGTCACCGTTGTTCTGAAAAACCTGGATACCGGCCGGACGTGGACGCTTCGCGACTCCCTGATGATTGTCCAGACAGAACCGCACCACAACTTCTGGACGACAGCTCCGATCAAGCCGAGCACCTCCTATCGGCTCGACATTCGCAGCGAAGACGGAGTGATCGCCTGGGCAAAGACCACGACCCCCGAGCGTCCGCCGAAAATTACCTGGGGGAGTCAGGCGCAGGGCGGGTCGGTGCTCGTCTCAGAACTCAACAAGCTGGCGGCCCTCAAGATGCGGTATTTCGTATCGTTTGGTTTCGTTGACGTCTCCTACTACGATCACGAGCTCACGCGAAGGACGCCCAACGGCTACGAAACGTTCATCTCCGTATCGGATGATCTAGACAGCCTGAACATTCGCAGGCTGGACTCCCTCACGGTCATCGCTGCCGCAGGGGGACCCGATTGGCCGGAGTGGGAGCGGTATCGAGACGCAACAATCCACGACCTTGCCATACCGGACTCGTTTTCCAACGTAAACGGGGGAGAAGGGGTGGTTGCCGGGGTCTATCGAGCTACGGAGACGCCAGGCAGATAGGGGGTTGGATCGGTGGGTTTATTCCATGCTTGGCTGCTTCCGACTCCGTTAGTCGCGGTGGAGGACATCGACCTTCCGGTCATCTTGGTTCGGATCCATCGGCTATGACATCCGAAATAAGAACCGGCAGGTCCAGGCCTCGGGGAAGGGATTGGCTACGCTGTAGAATCGAAGAGCGGGAATCCCTCCGTTGCCGTCTGCTCCTTATACAGCTCAGAGAGGTGGCTCGTCATCGGGCCGATCGTTCCGTCGCCGATCGTTCGGCCGTCCAGGGCCGTGATCCCCGCCAGCTCGCCCATCGTCCCGGAGCAGAACAGCTCGTCGGCCCGGTAGGCCTCCGTCACCGACAGCGGTTGCACCGAATGGGGAATGTTGTGGCGCTCGCAGAGGTCGAGCACCGTCTGCCGCGTGATGCCTTCCGGACAGGCGTGGGCCGGGCTCGTGAGCACGGTTCCGTCGTCCACGGCGAACACGTGGGTGCCATGCCCCTCGGCGATAAAGCCGTCGCGGTCGAGCATGAGGGCGGCGTCGGCCCCGGCGTGGTTGGCCTCAATCTTTGCCAGGATGGACTGCAGAAGGTTGTTGTGGTGGATCTTGGGATCGAGGCCGTCGGGCGGAAACCGGCGAATGGAGCTCGTGATGAAGGAGAGGCCGCTCTTGTCGTAGACCGGCGTCTTGTACTCGGGCAGGATGATGAGCGTAGGGCCCTTCGTGTTGAGGCGCGGGTCCATGCCGGACGTTATTTTCTCGCCTCGGGTGAGCGTGAGGCGCACGTGCACGTCGTCGTGCATGTCGTTGGCCGCCAGGGTGCGTCGTAGCTCGTCGATAATGTAGTCCGCCGACGGAATCTCGTCGAAGGCGAGGGCTTTGGCCGAATCGCGGAGGCGCTCCAGGTGAGGGAGCAGGCGGAAGATGGTGCCGTTGTAGAGGCGAAGGCCCTCCCACACGGCGTCGCCTCCCTGCACCACGCTGTCGAAGGGGCTCACGCCGGCCTCGTCGCGGTGGACCAGCTCGCCGTCGACGTAGACGATGAGGTCTTCATTTCGTTTGTCAGGCGTTTGCTTCATAGGTGGAGAGTGTTATGGGCGGAGGCGATGGTCGTAGAGGGTGTCGTAGATTGACCGGCACTCCCCGTGCAGGTCTTGGAGCCGGTCGGGGACGGGCTCGTCCTTCGGCTCGTAGGGCTGGAACCCGGTGGAGTCGTACACCGCGTCGTACCAGTGCTTGGCCCAGACGCCGTCCGTCTCGCGGGGGCCCGGCTTCCACGACAGCATGGCGTCTCGAAAGGGCACGGAGAGGGCGTCACAGAGAGCCCGAAGGACAGCTTCCGGGTCCTTCAGCACGTCCCGGGCCACGATGACGGGGGGCGGTTCGCCCGTCTCCTCGTGGAGGCGCTGGAAGAGATCCCACTGCTGGGGCAGGCCCGTGTCGGCGAGCGTGGGCTCCGGGAGGAACTCGACGAGCGACGTGAGCATCTCGCGGGGCTCGCGGATCAGGAACGCGTTGCGCAGGTCCTGGACCCAGTCAAACGCCATGTCGGGGAGAAGGTGGTGGGCCATGTGCTTCTGGTAGTAGATCGACGCGCCGCTGGGAATCGGGCCGGTGAGGCGGTCCGCGACGCGCTGCCAGTCCGTCTCCCCATGGGCGATGACCTCGTCGCGTCCGGGATGATCGCGGCCGGTCGCGTCCAGGTAGTGGGCGTAGAGCGGCTCGTCCACGACGACGGTGTCGCTCCGGCTCCCCCAGCTCCGCATCAGGGCCGTCGAAATGTTGCGCGGGCCCGACCACATGGCGATGCGGGGCGGGGGCAGGTTGGGCACGTCGGGAATGCAGACCTGAAGAGCGAAGAGTGGCGTTCGGTCCCTTCACCGTCGGATCTGCATTCGGTTCCGGCGGCGACTTCTTTGGGGAGCAGGTTGGCAACCTTCCCGACCGGGGCTCCGTATGCATCGGTCCGCGTTAAACGACATCCCCCCCACCAACGCCTGTCTACGATGCCGAATAAACGACGATCTCGCCCGCTCTGGCTCTTGCTGATCGCGCTGCTGCTGGCTGCGTCGCCCGCAACGGCGCAGGATACGCTTCGCCACGACGGGTCCGAGTCGGATCACTACACACACGGGTTCGAGAACCCGGAGTGCTACGCGGAGGACTGGAATGATCCCGAACGGGACGAGTGGCAGAAGCCCGATGCGGTCATCGAGGCGATGGGGATTGATGCGGGCATGACCGTTGTCGACCTCGGCACCGGGACCGGCTATTTTCTCCCGCATCTCGCGGAGGCTGTCGGGACAGAAGGTCGGGTCCGGGCTGTAGACATTGAGCCGGCGATGCTGAACTACGTGGCGGAGATGGCGACGACAAAGGACCTGCCCAATGTCGACACGGTTCACGCCGCTCCCACCGACACGCACCTCGGCGCGGCGTCGGTCGACCGCATTCTGACGGTAAATACCTGGCACCACATCCCGAATCGGAGCGAGTACGCCGCCCACCTGGCCAAGCGACTGACGGAGGGGGGCACGGTTTGGGTGATCGACTTCACCCGAGAGGCGCCGATGGGGCCGCCCAAGAAGCACCGTCTCGATCCGCAGCGCGTGATTACGGAGCTCGAACGGGGCGGCTTTGAGGCGGAGCTCCGCGACCTCGGACTGCCGCACCAGTACGCGGTGGTCGGCCGCCTCGACTGAGGCTGTTCGGAACAGCCCGACTGGGCCACTCGGCTTAGAAAATCGAGGCAGAGACGCAGGCAGCGGCAAACCAGGACCCGAATGTGCCCGTAGAGGCACCAAGTCGATTTCTCTTCTCCATCCCAGACGCACCTTTCCATGGCGGAACTGAACGGCCAGGGCGACTCCGATCGCACACAGGTCCTCAATCAGCACTTTACCGGGGAGCGCGTGGTGCTGGACGGCAAGCACTTTGAGGACTGTACGTTCGAAACCTGTGACCTCGTCTACAAGGGCGGCGTGCCCCCCAACTTTGTCCGAAGCGACTTCGCCGCGCCGCGGTTCGTATTCGAGGACGCTGCCCAGAGCACCGTCCAGTTCATGAGCGCGATCTACAACGGCATCGACGAGCGCATCATCGAGAAAACCTTCGACGAGATCCGCGCGGGCTTCGGCAACGAGTAAGCCCACGCCATCTGCGCCCCGTGCCTGCTCGCTGTTCTCCAGGTGTGGGCTGGGGGATTACGAGACGGCCGTAACACGACCCCGGCCGGTTCCAACAACAACGTGACGAACACGCCCGGATCCCCGTCGCTGCCGCTTTCAAAACACCCCATTCGTGCCATGAGCACACCTCTTACCGGCGATACCACCGACGACACCACCGACGATGCGCCGCCGAGCCTGTGGGACTGGGGCCTGAAGGTCGCCGCCTCCGCGGGCCTGGCCGGCATGATCTGCTGCGTGGCCCCCGCCGTTCTGT
>CAZTDC010000033.1:0-17101 GCA_964612165.1 uncultured Salinivenus sp. | reverse complement strand
GAGCTTCGGTAGTTGGGATTGGAAGTGCCCTTGAGGCGAAGCAGGCCATCGAGGCCGAGCAGTACGAAGCGCTTACGGATCGGGCTCGGCGTCTCCGCCAACGCGTCGAAGCAGCCCGAGAGGACCGCCCCTAGTGTCTGTCGCGGGGGATTGCCATGTACTATTCCCCCTCGAATTAGGAGGAAGCATGTGTCACAGTCACATCTCGTTCCGCTCGGCCCCCGGATTCGTCTTTACACTCAGAACATCAAAATCTGGAGAGGCCCGTAACGGCCGCAGGGGAAGGAGAAGAGGTGTGCGGAACGCTCGGGCTTTCCCGAACAGAGGCGCTCAGTTGTTTACTCTTGATTCTCGCAACCCGTTATGAGTGTTGTCACCTTCGGTGAACTGTTGCTTCGTCTCTCGCCTCCGGATCGTCGCCGCTTCGTGCAGGCACGGCGGTTCGACGCGACCTACGGGGGAAGTGAGGCGAACGTCGCCGTGGCCTTGGTCCGGCATGGGATCGAGGCGGTCTTCGTAACGAAGCTCCCTGCCCATGATCTCGGGCAGGCGGCTGTCGATCACCTTCGTCGTCATGGGGTAGATACATCCGCCATCGTCCGAGGGGGGGACCGCCTTGGGCTCTACTTTCTAGAGCCCGGCGTTGCGCAGCGGCGAGGTCGGGTTCTGTACGATCGGGACCAGAGCGCGATCACCACATTGTCCCTGGAGGAGCTTTCGGTCGAGTCTCTCTTTCGGGACGCGACGTGGTTCCATTGGTCTGGAATTACCCCGGCTCTTGGGGAGGCGCCCCGCCGCACCCTTGAGGCGCTTTGCCGAGCCGCCCAGGAAGCCGGGACCACGGTAAGTTGTGACCTGAACTACCGGGGAGCGCTCTGGACGGAAGAAGAGGCCCAGCGCACGATGAACCCCCTCATGCGGTACGTGGACCTCTGCATTGGGGGACGCGGGGATCCCGTGTCGATGCTCGGACTGGAGCCGGTCGAGGAATTTGCCGACGCCGGGATCGACGTGGCAGCGTACGCCGAAATGGCCCAGACGGTGCAGCGAGAATTCGGGTGCGAAGCCGTCGCTTTATCACTCCGCGAAAGCCATTCGGCCTCTCGGCACGGGTGGAGCGCGCTTCTGGTCGACGAGGCGGACTGTTCGACGCCCTACCACTCGCGTCATTACGAGATCGACCTCGTCGATCGAATTGGAGGAGGCGACGCATTTGCCGCGGGGCTCATCTACGGCCTTCAAGCGAAGGCGAGCTCGCGCGAGGCTCTTGAATACGCCGTGGCAGCCTCTTGTCTGAAGCAAACCATTCCGGGCGACGCAAACCTGGCCCGGCCGGAGGAAGTCGAGGCTCTCCTCAATGACTCAACAGGACGGACCGTGTCCCGATAAGCCAGTGGACAAGCGCGCCGCCGATTGTTGTGTAGGGCTCCTTCCGCTCGTTCGAGGGGGGCTAGGAGACCGCTATGACTTTTGAGCACCCTGAAATCAAAGGATGCTCGGGCCAGTCCTGGTGCCTTTAAGCCTCAGGATGAAACTCAGCGAATGGGAGTCCCCGGTCTGCAGTCGTCACGCTCCGGTCGCATTCCCATCATGTACGAGTAAGCCTGGATCGCTGAACTCTAAGTGTTGGCGGGTCTGAGCCGAGTTGTCGATTTCAAGGCGGTGAAACAGCAGGTCGGTCCAGACATCTGCTCCCCGCTACACGCTGAAGGCTCCTGCAAATCGAACTGTCGTCGTGATGGGACGAGCCCGATCCTCAAGCTTGAACGATGCCCAGTTGCCGTCGATGCCAAACTTCGTGTCGGTATTCTGACGGGGTACCTGAAGCGTGCCCCACCCCGTACCCGGTGGTTCTACCCACCGCCTGGCCACCGGGCCCACAGAGAGACCTACGACCGGGAGAAGATCAGAATGGTCTGCAGTCTCTTTCTCATTAAGGATTACCCGGAGGCATTTTTCCAAAGGGTTGTTTCGGGATGGAACGCGGCCCATGCAAACCAGAACGCTACGTAGGCCTTGTCGACCGGTTCGAGGCGTTCTCCCTCCCGATTCCCCAGGACTGCTCGTCCGTCGACGGTCCACACGCTACCTGTGGCGTCGTCGACAATACGGCCGTTCTCAACGAAGAAAGAGGTGGACGTTTCGTACGCCATAGCGCCCTCAGCCTCGCGGCTCCAAAATACTGTCACCTGGGTACCATCAACTGTTAGGTTCACGACGCGCGCGGGCGATCCTTCGTCGAGCGCTCCAAATGGCAGGGCAACTCCCCCGTCCTCCCCGACCGGAATGCCGAGCACCCGCTCTTTCGGAGGACGACGGTCATCAACCGGGGTATCTTCGAACACAAGATCTTCGTTCTGAGGAAACCTGTAATCGCCATACGGGTAGCGGACCTCGTCAGCACCCTCAAAATCGGTGTCCTCAGGCGAGAGTACCTGCGTGTTGGGATGAAGGGTCTTCCAATGTCCCCAGGTCATCTCAACGGAAGGAAACACCGAGAGCTCGGTGCCGAGGGCATCTCCACACTCGGCCTGACGGTTCATTTGGGGCCAGAGTGACTCCTCCTCCCGCCGGTCGTACATCACGAGGTTGTTGTCGAACAGGAGCCCGGAGACGCCAAACTCGGCCCCGTCTACTGCTTCACGGTCAAAGACGAGGCTGGAGCCGGTGAGGGGACAGTGGGTTACCGTGAAGGAACGTCCTTCCCAGTTATCAAAATTAGCAATTTCGTGGCGCCATAAGAGAGGGAGGGGAACGGCAAGGGGCCTATCTCCAAAGAGAGTCCCAATCACACGACTTGAGTCGGCGAGGTACGCTGTCTCCTCAGCCCCTGGTCCGACGAGCAGCGGATTTTCAAGGGAGCGAATGCCATCTCGCCCGACACCTCCGTCAATGAGGCGATTGGTCGGTATATTGCAACTGTCGATAATCGAACCTTCAGCTTGGCTACCCGAGGTGATGGCCGAATCACAAGCTGAGAGGAGCAGTCCCCCAACGAGAAGAAGCCCGAGGAAATGCCAGAACGAAGCTTTGCGGCTTGCCGTGGTCATATGCGAGGGGGAGGCAGGTGCTTGGCGGTGACGAGGCGGTGTTCGGCTGGATGAAGGCCGCATTTCGAGCTAGGTCGCACTGATGAACGAAAAGCTCGCCTACAGACCCGTACGGACGCCAATTTCGAACCGAAGATGTACCTTCTCTGAATATTTCGTCCGTTAGTACGACCTAAACTGGAGGGTGTTACACAACCGGGTTCTGTTCCGGAGCCGCGGTGCTTTTGAGAAGGAGGAGGGGAACTCCCCAGTGTACGATGCCCTTGCAGGCATCGCGGACGCTACGTGACAGAAATGAACGGGGCTGATTTGCGGCGGTAAAGGTCGCGAGACCAAACGCGATTAAGTAGACCGGGGATAGAACCTTGATTGAGATATGTTCTAGCCGTCTGGAGCTTCTGCTTCGGCGAAAGGTGGGGGATCGAGTGCCTCTCTTTCCAGCAAAGGCTCCAACGACCACTCCAGACAGCCATCTGCTCTTCGAACTCCCGCCATAGGCTTTCCAGCGGGCTCACTTCTCGGAACCTAGCTGGAAGCAGATGGATCTCGATTCGGCCGGTATTCTCGATCCGTTGGGACTGTATTCCGCAAAAAGTTTGCCTGACCGTTGAGTGGGACGATCGAAAGGGAAGAGCAGACGACGCCTGTCTGCGTGGAGGGGGACGCACTTCTCTGGTACGTTCCCGACACACCTGCCCGGAGGACGGCTGTCAAAAATCGGAGGCCGGAAGGCTCCGCCGAAGGGCGAGAGGCATCAGTACCCGAAGACGTGGGGGAGCCACGTGCTCAGTTCCGGAACGAAGGTGACCAGGAGGAGGGCCCCAATCATGGCCAGGAAGAGCGGAAGGAGCGGGCGCACCAGGCGCGAGATGGTCGTATCCCCTACAGCGGCACCGACAAAGAGGACGGTGCCGACCGGCGGCGTGCAGAGCCCGACGCACAGATTTAGGACAAGGATGATGCCGAACTGTACTGGGCCGATCCCAAGCTCCGTGACAATGGGCAGGAAGATGGGCGTGAAGATGAGGATGGCGGGAGTGATGTCCATGAAGGTGCCCACCGCCAGGAGCAGGGCATTAATAACGAGGAGCAGGACCCAGGTGCTGTCCGTCAGGCCCACGAGGGCTGACGCGACGCCCTGCGGAATCTGCTCGTAGGAGAGAACCCAGGACATGGCGAGGGACGTGCCGACAAGCAGCAGCACGATCGCCGAGGTGTTCACCGTGTCGAGCAGAACGTCGTACAGGTCTTGCCCGTCGATTTCCCGGTAGACGAGCGCCAGCACGAGTGCGTAGAGCACGGCGACGGCCGCCGCCTCGGTGGCGGTAAAGATGCCAGCGACGATTCCGCCGATCACTACGACGAGCAGGAAGAGACCTGGAAGGGCGTCGAGAAACCGCCAAAGAGTTGTGCTAAGCGGGACGCGGTCCGAGGTTGGATAGTCGTAGCGGTAGGCCCAGATTGCGGCGACGGCCATGAGGCTCAGGCCCACGAGGAGACCGGGCAGGTACCCGGCGAGAAACAGAGCCGCGATGGATACCCCTCCCGACGCCAGGGAGTAGACGATGAGCACGTTGCTTGGTGGAATGAGCAAGCCCGTCGTCGCCGAGGTGATGTTAACGGCGGCGCTAAAGTTTTTATCGTACCCCTCTGCTTCCATCTGCGGGCTCATGAATCCCCCGACGGCGGAGGCCGCGGCGACAGCCGATCCGCTGACGGCCCCGAAGAGCATCGCCGCCATGATGTTGACGAAAGCAAGGCCCCCCGGCAGCGTCCCGACTAGGGCCTTCGCGAAGTCGACAAGCCGCCGGGCAATGCCGCCCTGGTTCATAAGCTGACCGGCCAGAATGAAGAGCGGAATGGCCAGAAGTGTAAAGGAGTCGATGCCCGTGGCGACGCGCTGGGCCACCGTCGTGGCTACGGAGAGGGTCTCGACGGAGAGGAGCATCGTGAGCCCCGTCGAGATCCCGATACAGAATGCAATCGGAACCCCGATCGCCAGGAGGACGACGAAGCTGAGAACCAATACAGCAACTGCAAACCAGCTCATAGACAGAACCGACCAATGGAAAAGCAGGGCGGATGTGCCGGGCAGTCATGGGGGTCAGACAGTAGGGGAAGAGTCGGGGGTCGACACCTCTCGGAGCGCCTCGACGCCCTCCCTGTGCAGGAGAAAGTAAAAGATGATGACGTACACCAGCATGACGAGACCAGCGAGGGGAACGACGAGGTAGACGGCCCCCAGTGGCCACCCGAGGGCGGAGGAAGTCTGTCCCAGCAGAAACTGCAGATACACGAGCCGAAGACCCCCCACGACCATAACGAGGAGGGAAAAGAGCCCGATGAATAGCAGGATGGCTTGCTGCAACCGCCTCTGAGATCGACCCTCGAGTTTTTCCGGAAGAAGTTCCAGCGCGAGGTGGCTTCGTTGCCCGACGGAATAGCCGGCTCCCAGAATGCTGATCCAGATCAGTAGATACCGGGCCAGTTCCTCGGTGACCGAGCTAGGCGAACCGAGTACAAACCGAGTGGCAACCTGCCAGAGCACGTTAACGACCGTAATGGCGATTAAGGCGACCAGGAGGCCGCCCAGTGTGCGATCGAGGGTGGTCTTGACGCGGCGATAGGAGGAAAGGTCGGACATAGGTAGAGGGGAGCGTCAAGGAGACAGACGAGACGCATCAGCGGATGCCTTCCATCGACACACCCTGCATGTCGTCGAAGTCTTGGTTCTCTCCCCCCATGGCCCAGCAAAACGTATAGTCGGACGTTCCAGCGCCTGCATGGAGAGACCAGCTCGGCGACAGGACCGCCTCTCCGTCGCGCACCACGATCGACCGGGTTTCCTGCGGCTCGCCCATGAGGTGGAAGACCACCTCGTCGCTTTCGAGCCCGAAATACATGTAGACCTCCGAGCGCCGCTCATGGGTGTGGGTGGGCATAGTATTCCAGACGTTGTTCTCGACGACTTCCGTGATGCCCATCACGAGCTGGGCGCTTTCCAACCCGTCGGGATGAATGTACTTCAGCAAATCCCGTCGGCTGGCCTTGCTCGTCTCCCCGATCTCGGTCAGGTCCGCCTCGCCCCGGCGCATCACGCCGGTGGGGTACGACCGGTGGGCGGGATAGCTCACGAGGTAGAACCGGGCAGGCTCGTTGGGATCGTCGCTTCGAAAGTGTACCTCTTCGTTGCCACGGCTAACGTAGACGATGTCTCGGGGCGCAGCTGAGTACTCGTCGCCGTCGACCTCAACGGTTCCGGCCCCCGGTCCGATGTTGAGAGCACCGACCTCCCGGCGCTGCGTGAAGAAGTCCGCCTCAATCTCGCCAGTGCTCTCAAGGGGAAGAGCGTCCGTGGTGGGGACGGCCGAGCCGACGATCGTGCGGTCGGGATTCCAGTAGTTGAGTACGACTTCGCCCGAGGAAAAGAGGTTGTTGACGAGGAAGGCCGTCCGAAGGCCATCGGTGTCGAGCGACTTCGTGCGTTCGGGGGAGGGAGGATAGCGCATCGGTATGATGCTGTGGAAAATTTGGATTCAGAGAAGGCGTGACAGTTGTAGAAAGAAAGACGGACACGGGGCAGAGGGCACTAACGGGCTCGCCAGCCGCCGTCAACGACCATGACGTGACCACTTACGTAGTCGCTGGCCGGAGAGGCGAGGAACACCACGGCGCCTCCTAAGTCCTCGGGGTCGCCCCAGCGGCCGGCCGGAATGCGGTCCCGAATTCCCTCGAATCGCTCCGGGTCTTCCTGGAGCGGCTTGGTGTTGTCCGTTCGGTAATAGCCGGGGGCAATGGCGTTGACCTGCACCCCCTCACCGGTCCACTCGTTGGCGAACGCCTTCGTGAGGCCGGCGACCCCGTGCTTGGAGGCCGTGTAGGCCGGAACAGTAATGCCGCCCGTGAAGGAAAGGAGCGAGGCAACGTTGATAATCTTTCCTCCCCCACGGTCGACCATTTTCCGGCCGAAGTAGCGACAGAGGAGAAAAACGGCGTCAAGGTTCACGTCGATCACCTCGTCCCAATCCTCGGTAGGAAACTCGGTGGCGGGGTGCCGGCGAATGGTCCCGGCATTGTTGACGAGAATGTCGATGGAACCCGCTTTTTCCTCTGTCTCCGCCGCCATCCGCTGGAGCTCGTCACGGTCGGACAGGTCCGCCGCGACCTGCCAGGCCTCGCATCCGTTGTCCCGGATGGTTTGGGCCGTTTCGTTGGTTCCTTCGCGCCGGGTGCTAGCACAGACGACGTCGGCGCCGGCTTCGGAAAGAGCCTCGGCCATGGCACGGCCCAGGCCCCGGCTAGCCCCAGTGACGAGAGCACATTGTCCATCGAGGGAAAAATTAACCACACCGAAAAGCGAGTATTCGTACAAGTATTCCGGTAAGGAGAGGTTTGAGGGGGGAGAGCAATTACTCGGACAATTACTCAGGACGTTGCAGGGCAAGCCCCGAGGTGTCACGGACGGCCTCGATAGTGTCAGCAGCGGCCTGAATGCGCTGGATGTAGTGGTGCACCTCTTCCTGATCCTCGTACTGGTCGTACAGGGGCTGCACTTCTTCAGCGAATGGCTCCGTATCCGGGCGAATCACCTCGACTCCCGCCTCCTTCACAGCTTCGAGGGCCTCCTGGGTAGCCTCCTTCCAGAGCTTTTTCTGGTGCTGGGCCGACTCGCGGGCCGCCTCCTGAACCCACTGGCGCTCCTGCTCGGAGAGCTGATTCCAGGTTTGGGTACCGATCAGCAAGACATCCGGCACAGCCGTGTGCTTGTCCAGCGAGTAGTAGTCCGTCACCTCGTACTGCCCGGAGAGGTGATACGTCGGTGGATTGTTTTCCGCTCCGTCTACTACCCCCTGCTGAAGGCTCGTATACACTTCCCCCCAGCTCATGGGGGTTGGGGAGCCCCCCAGAAGCTTCATCATCTGAATGGCCGTCTGACTGCTCATGGTACGGATTTTCATGCCCTTCAAGTCTTCGGGCTTGCGGATCGGTCGACCGTTGGTATAGAAGCTCCGACTCCCGGCATCGTAAAACACCAGCCCCCTGAGGCGTTTCTCGCTTCCCTTTTGCAAAATCTCGCGCCCAATCGGTCCCTCCATCACACGGAAACGGTGTACCTCGCTTTCGTAGATGTAAGGCATGCTGAGGGCCTTGTACACCGGGACGAACCCCTGCATGACTGCCGACGACACCTTCACCATGTCGAGCGATCCGATCTGCAGGAGCTCAAGGCACTCCCGCTCTGTGCCCAGCTGCTCGCTAGGGTAAATTTGAATTCGAAGCGTACTGTCGGACTTCTCGGCGACGCGGTCGGCCATGTATTCCATCCCCTTGTGGACTGGGTGGGAGGGATCAAGTCCGTGGCCGAGACGCAAAATGCGGGTCTCTCCGTCGGAGGAAGAGGACCCGCCACAGCCCACAATCAGAGCTACTGACGCTGCGAGAAGGAGGATCCTGGAAGCCCGGAAAAGAGGCACCTGCGCCGACCGGCTCAGAGAGGACCACAAAATCATGGGATGGGGGGATACAGTTGAGGGAGTGTCGGACCCTCGAAGGGTCGTCTCGTGACTCTCTGGAGGAGGATACTCCTACGGCAATCGCATAGACGGAATTTCCTCGAAAGCAGTGTTCGGATCCGACTTTTCAGTCACATGAAAACACTTCCCTCGTCGCTCCTCGACATCTGACGGCCTACAGTCGCTGGACGGTCTCGGATCTTGGGGGGCTACCATCTGACCAATGTGGCTTCCTGGCTCGGCTGGACAGGCTCAAAGTCGAGTCTGAACATCTCAGATGTCCTGTAGCGACGGTGTAGGATGTTTCTGTAATTAGTTCGATTGCTCTGGAGACTCATAGAACGGTTGAAAATCCATAGGTCTACTTGCATATTAATCCGTCCAGGGTCAAATAAACCGGTTCGACATCGCATGAATTATTCGAAAATCCACTTTAGGCCGAAGAAATTCTTTTCCGGAGCAAGAAAGAGAGCTGGCCGAAGGAAAAGAGAGCCATCGGAGCCATACGCAGGACGGTACGGAAGAGAGCGAAGTCGGACGTGATAGACCGCGCAGACGAGAATCGGTGCACACGTTTCGTGGAATTTCCTCTGCAAATCAACTGACAGCCTTTCCCTATGAGCCTGAAGCATGTTGCCTTGACCGTGGCTGTTCTTGCTGGCGTCGTCGTGATCGGGAGCGGAATGCCTGGAGTGGGCCATGCATCCACCTGGAATACATCGTCCGACGCTGGTCCGACTGCAACCGAAGCTCCGACGATCACGCACGGGCCAATCCTCGGACGGCCCGGTGCACATGCGATGGGGGTCTGGGCGCGCACCTCGCAGCCTGCCGAGATTGAGGTCCGGTATCGTCCCGCAGAGGGCGAGAACGAGGAGACAGTGGCGACCGCCCAGACTCATCGTCGCGACGACAATACAGGATGGGTTCATCTCAGGAATCTCCAGGCAGAAACGACGTACGCTTATACAGTTACGACCGTGGACGGAACCGACGAGCGATCGGGGACCTTCCGGACGCTTCCTGACCCTGAAGATTATCGCCACCCGGAATACAATCCAGAGGGCCTTTTCAATTTTAGTTTTGAGCACGGGGCCTGCAATTTTCAATTCCGTCGGGGCGACTCCAGTTACGCGATGCCGGCCTACCGCTCAATGCTACGACAGTCCGACCGGATCGATTTTCAGATCATGAGCGGGGACTTCATCTACGAGACAGAACGAGGAACCTCTGTTGAGACGTGGAGCGAGCAACAAGGCGGCGATTTTCGGCTCCCCGAGGTGGTGCGCGACATGCCCGACATCGTCGGGGTTTGGGAGAATTACAAGACGTATTTTGACCGGGCAAGCTACCTGAATGCGTGGCATCGCCAGGTGCCAGCCTTCTTCATGTTCGACGACCACGAGATTCTGAACGACATTAACGGGGCGGGCACCCCCGGGCACCGAGACCGGCGCGCGGTCTTTCGGGATGTGGGCGTGTCGGCCTGGCAGGACTATCTTGGGTGGAGCAATCCCGTTCCGGAATCCCGTCGGGACATTCACCACGGGCAGGCCCAAGTTACGGAAGGGGGCTTCTTGATCGATTCGACGGCGTCATTCGAGGGACTTGGGACAGAGAACCTCTCCACGCTTCACGTGCACTGGAACGATGATCATCCCACCGCGGGCGTCTACGAAGTCAAAGAGGTGCGTGGACCCAATCGCCTCAAGATATCACCGGCCCCACAGGAGAGGGGGGATCAGCTTCGATATTCCATCGGCGCACGGTCTTACTATCGGTTTCAGGTGAGCAATACTGAAATCTTCGTCGTGGACACGCGCTCGTTTCGGGATGTCCACGACAAGGATCGTCCGGCCAAGGAGGGAGTCTCGATGCTTGGGGAGGTGCAGCGAGAATGGCTCGAAGAGGGCATGCGCGAGAGCGATGCGGATCTCTTCTTCGTCGTCAGCTCGGTTTCGCTCTCTATCCCGCACGTCAGCACCAATGATCCCGAGAAAGATGAGTCCTGGACGAGTTATCTCGATGAGCGAGAGTCGCTCATCGAGTTCTGGGAGGGTCTCGACGCTCCCGTACTGGTGCTTACCGGCGATCTCCACAACAGCATGGCTATCAACGTCTCCGACAATGTGAAAGAGTATCTGTCCGGCCACCACAACTCTCCGAACCATGATTACTCGGACGAGGCCTACCGGCCGCCGTCTGGACCGTTCGGGTCCAATCCCACCGGCTCGTTCGACTCGGCCGGTCGAACGGTGGACATCCAGTGGTCGTCCTTCGTTCTCGACGACACACCGGGCGAGGCCCGCCAAGTCCCTCACTACTCAGTCCTCACCGTGAAGAACGTGGTGAACAGCCCGGCTCCCGACGGAAGCGACCGATGGATTGCGTATCCGGAGCCGCAGGTTGTGGTGCAGTACTACCACGGCATCACCGGCAAGTTGCTCTACGCCGAGTCCGTCACGACCGAAGCCGACCACCCGCCCGCTTTCGAGCAGAATCCAGACCGTCGCTAACTATGTCGAATCGCACGTTTAGTCGTCGCACGTTTCTCCGTACCGCTCTCGCGTCGGCCGCCGTTGCGGGCGTCTCACCCACCTTGGCCTCGGCCTGGGAGGGACAGCCACCCCATCAGGCTCCGGCCATCGAGAAAATCACGGTGCTCCGTGTCCCGGGCGCCTTCTACCGGCCCATTGCCATGAACGCCTACGACGACGCTCCGAAGGGGAAAGACGGGACAATTCGGCTCGTCCGGGCCACTTTGGAGGATGGGACCGTCGGGGTGGGGGTCGAGGGCTACGATCGGATCGACGAGGAGACCGAAGCGGGGCTGCGCGACCAAATGATTGGGACCGATCCGATGGATGTCTACACCTGGAGCGGAGACACCATCCAGAACGTGGCCCCTGACTACCAGGGCATCCTAGGCGGCGTCAAATACGCCTGGTTCGAGAGCGTCCTTCTGGACCTCATCGGCCAGCTTCAGAAGCAACCCGTCTCTGCCCTGTTCGGCTCCCCCGTTCGCGAACGGGTCGACGCCTACGACGGGACGCTCTATTTTAAAGATGTGGAGTCGGACACCGGGCCCGAGGTCATTGGCGATTTGGCAGCCCGCATCCAGGCGGATGGATATCAGGCCCTGAAGATGAAAGTTGGGCGGCCTAACAAGTGGATGGACACGCAACCGGGTCTGCGTCGCGACGTCGAGGCCGTTCACGAAGCACGCCGGGCCGTCGGCTCGAATTTTACCCTGATGGCCGACGCAAATAATGGATACGAGGGACAGCTGAAGCTGGGCCTGCAGTTCCTCAAGTCCGTTAATCCGTACGGCTTATATTGGATTGAGGAACTGATTCCCGAGCAGACGCACACGTACGCCCAGCTCCGGCAAACCATGTTCAGTGAGGGGCTTAACGTTCGAACGGCGGACGGGGAAAATGCTATGTGGGGCGACGACGCCCCCATCCAGACGGTGGAAGATGCCGAAATGTGGACGAAAGCCAACCACTTCGACGTGCTTCAACCCGACCTGCGAACGATCGGGTTCTCCAACGCTCTCAGCATGGCCGACATCGCGGACCAGCATGGGGCAGCCCTCGTCCCGCATAATTGGAAGAGCGAGCTCGGAAAACTGATGGGCATCCATCTTGCCCAGTTGCGAGAAAACGTCCGCCTCGTCGAAGACGATCGTTGGAGCAACCACGCGATCGACACTTCGTCGTACCTGTTTCGGGAGGGGAAATGGACCGCACCCGATGAGCCGGGATGGGGCGTGCGGCTCACCGAGCACTACGATCGCTTCGCCGAGATCGAGGAAGAACGTGTCATTACGGCGCAGTAGAAAGAGACCGAGTGAACGACCAGGGGTCAGCGTTGAACATGATCAATGCAACTCGGCGACTTCGAAACGTTGGGGGATTTTTGGTTGTGGGGATTGAGGGCATGCTCCTCCTGCTCGTCGTTGGATGTGGGGGGGGAGAGACCGAGGAGCCTGACCGGACGAGCAGGTTCGCATTCGAGATGGGGCCACCGCTCACTGACTCGACCTACGCCATTGTCGTTGCGTCGGAGTACGGGGGTGACACACTCCGGGCGTCGGACTACAACCGCATGGCGCAGGAACTTCGCTGGAATCGATCGCGCGGAAGGCGTCCTCGACAAGTCAATACCCAGCGGGATACGGTTCCTACTGATTCCACCGCTTTACATCGCCGTGTGGTCAACCAGTTCGTGACGCGCCACGTGATGCTGGAGCAGGCGAAGGCAAACAAGGTAGAGGTCGACAGTGCCCGGCTAGCGCGAGAGATGGAGCGGATCAGGAATCGATACGAGAGGGAGGCCACTCTGCAAGCAGAGCTTCGAGAGCACGGTCTTTCGCTTGATTCCCTCCGGGCTCGAAAGACGAACACCCTTCGGATGCAAAGGCTTGCACAGCAGTGGACCTCGGAGGTGAATCCACCTTCTGCGTCAGAGATTCAGGAGTATCGGCAAGATCCCCAGAACCGAAGGGTCCGTGTCCGTCACATTCTACTTCGAGTGGAGAAGAATACCTCCCCGGACACTGTCGACTCGACCCGTGCGCAAGCTCAGTCCATACTGGACAGCATTCGGGGCGGGGAGTCGTTTGCGGAGATGGCGCGACGCCATAGCGAGGCCGCAACTGCCTCGATGGGGGGAATGATGCAGCCGACTACCCCACGACAGATGCCGCAACCTGTCGCCGACGCGGTTCGCGCGCTCAAGGACGTTGGCGCCGTGTCGGACGAACCCGTTCACACAGATAAGGGCTTTCACCTTTTCCAACTCGTCGACCAGCAGGCTCCGACACGGGGGAAGGCTAAGTGGAAACTATTCTCCAGGCGCCGCAGCCGAGTTATGCAAGAAAAGCGTAGATCACTCCTGGCGGAGGCCGAGGTGCGCGTACACCCCGAGATTGTAGAGGTCGACGTGGAGGAAAACTGACCGTCGGGAAGGGGCACGACCGTTCAATCTTCCCGCCCCGGAACGGGCCGGCGAGGAGAGTGTCGCTTCGAGACCTCGTTCGTCTCGCCGCCACAACTTGTTGACCCGCCAGCGACCCGGAGTCTGCCCATGCACAGGTCTACAAGTCAGGAATGATCAGCAGGATGGAATCGTGGAGCCCTCGAACATCGCTCAAGCGACCGGCATCGATGACTCCAAGGACGGTACCGGTAGGCGCCCAGACCGCCTCTCTACAAGATTTTCCGTGAAGAAGCGAGTAGAGGAAGTAGCCGGGCACTTGGCGGTTCCGCTCGTCGGGACCTTGAGAAGAAGAGATGTTTTCCTCTCCGGTCGATCCGCCCAATGACAGAACGTGCTCTACCGCCGTTTGGGCTCGAAGACCGACCTGAGAACCCGCTCAGTCTCTGAGTCATTTCCGGCGTGCTCGACCACGATGTTTCCCTTCTGGTAGTAGAACGGGGCAGAACCGGCGCTTGGATTTTTGCGACTGAGCTCCATCGAAGCGGCACCCGAGCTTTGGAATTCGTAGACACGAAGGGTTTCTCCCTTGTCGGTCTTGAGACTCAATCCGTCGCGCCCGAATTCAGTGGAGAGCGAGCGTCCAGGCGTCACGGAGAGGCCCTTGGCCCGAAGCATCTTGATAACTTCATTCACCTCCATCATTTCCGAAGAGTTTCCCGACTGGTTTGCCCCAGAACATCCAACCACAAGGCCAACGACAAGTATGGAGAGCGTGACCGCCAGAATCAGGCTCCGGAACACCTGCACTGGGTGGACAGGGAGGAGAGAAACAAGATCAATTCGCATGACAGGGGTGCTTTGAGAATCAGAAAAACTGGGAGTGTACAGTTGTGATGTGGCAGTAGAGCTTCCTGTTCGGAAAACCTGCCGTCATGCATCATTCCCCCGACCGAGAATGGGTTCCGACGAGATCACCGATGGGAGAAACTACCCCGCCGATTCTAATTTTCTTCATACAAAGTCGCAGAGCGGCTGGCCTTCTCACCAGTCCCGATTGATGCCCTGCCCAAAGGAGTATTCTTCTTCACAAAATTGTAACAGTTTGAGGTCGGAATCTGTTTTGGGAAGGGAGGTTCGCCTCTTACGTTGATTCTGGGCAAATTAAAACGATTCAAACTGCGGAAGACTGCTTCACTACTTCGCTGATTAGCCAACCACAGTACTCATGCAAACGAAAAGGTACGTGCGGGCATTTGCAGCTCTTCTCTATTTCCTGCTAGGAACCGTTCTGCTTGTGCCCGGAACGGTCTTCGGCCAGCAGACAACGATTGAGGGGACAGTCACTGGTGCGGAGGACGGAGAACCGATCTCTGCAGTTAATATCATTGTCCCCGAACTCGGTCCGCAATTTGGAACCGCTACCACCCAGGAAGGAGAATACTCCCTTGAGGTGCCCGCGCGACAGGTGCGTGGGCAGACAGTTGAGGTGGTGGCCCGCTTCGTAGGGTTTGAAAATGCCCGAAAGGAGATAGAGTTGACTGCGGGTACGATCGAGCTGAACTTTGAGTTGGATCGCGACGTGCTTAAGGAAGACGAGGTGGTGGTCACTGGCGTTTCTGAGGCGACCGAGTTGGAGCAGGTTCCGTTCTCTGTGAACACGCTGTCGGAGGAGGAGATCACATCGGTCCCGAGTTCGACCAACCCGGCCGAGGCCATTCAGGGACGGGTTCCGGGGGCACAGGTGCTTTCGGATGCAGGTACCCCTGGTGAGAATTCCTCCATCACTCTTCGGGGCCGCTCCAGCATCACTGGGAACAACAGCCCCCTGTATATAGTCGACGGGGCGGTGATGGACGGCCTGCAGGATCTCGATGCCCTGAACGTCAAGGATATCGAGGTAATCAAGGGGTCTGCAGCCGCATCGATCTATGGCTCTCGCGCGCAAGGCGGGGTCATCCGAATTACTACCAAGTCGGGAGAGGACCTCGGGCTTGGTCAGAGCCGCATCAATTTTCGGTCGATGGTTGGGTTTAATCAGTTGAATGCCCCGCCGCAACGTTCCCGGAATCATGCGAGGCAGATTGCCCGAACTTCCTTCGTCGATCCGAACGGAAATGAGATAGAGGCTGGTGACTTCGTGCAGAATTGCCCAAACCAATCCGGGCTGTGTAAGGGGACTTTCAACAATGCGAACCCCGACTTCGAGAGGCTTAGTCCGCCGGGAAGTGGCGAGTCAAACTCCGTGCGCTTCATGGACAACCCCTACCCGACTTACAACGAGCACATGGACGACCTCTTCGAGCTGGGAGCCTTCCGCCGCTCCAGCGGATCGGTGAGTCAGCGGAGTGAGGATACAAACTTTCGCGTCTCGCTTGGAACGGTGAAGGAGCAAGGTCCAATTCGGGGAGCGCGAGGATTCAGGCGATACAATGGCCGATTCAACATTAATCACGACGTCACCGACGCGCTCTCCGTCTCGGCGCGAACGTTCTTCACTAACTCGTCCCGCGACGACGTAACGGCCATGGGCGGGAGCTCGTCCCTTTGGCCGGCCATTTACTTTACGAGTCCGGCAGTTGACCTCACAGAGAAGAACGAGGATGGGCAGTTTCGCCCGAACCCCGATTCGACGAACCGCTACGAGAACCCGCTGTACACCATCAACAACCGGACCTGGAATCAGCGGCGCACGCGGTACTCGGGCACGGCTAGGGTTGACTACCAGGCACGTCCCTGGCTCAGCTTCCGAGGGCAACTCAGCGCCCGTGCGTTCGACGGTGACTTCCGTGAGTTTGTCGACAAGGGCTTCCAGACGGCGCAGCCGGATGAATCTTTGAACGACGGCCTGCTGGAACGCGAAAACAGCCGGACCCGCCGGTGGCAAGGCCAGCTCCGCGCAACGGCCTCTCGCCAGTTCTTCGGGGGGCTCAATACACGGACGCAGATTCGGGTCCGTGCTGAGCGCCAGACCTATGAGTCGTTCTCGGCCAGCGCGAATGGGTTGAAAACCAAGGGCGTACGCAGCTTCGGAAACATCGAAGACGATCCGGAAGAGGACGACATCAGCGCAGGGAACTTTAACGCCGACACTCGCCGCGCGGCTGGTTTCCTCCAGACTGATATCGACTACAGGGGACGCTACATTGCAAGCGCCCTCGTCCGGCGCGATGGCACGTCTCGCTTCGGGGCGGACGAGCGGTGGCAGAGCTACTACCGCCTCAGCGGGGCGTACCGCCCGACCTCCGAGCCATGGTGGCCCCTCGACGAAGCGGTTAATGAGCTAAAGCTCCGGTACTCATACGGAACGGGAGGCGGAGAGCCAAGCTTTACTGAAAAATTTGAGACCTATAACACCGCCGGGGGACGCATCAACAAGGGGCAGCTCGGCAACGAAGAGCTCGAGCCCTCTTTCCAGGTTGAGCAGGAGGTCGGAGTCAACTTCACACTCTTCAACCGCGTGGAAGGGGAGTTCACCTACGCGACCAGTCGCGTGGAGGACCAGATCTTAGACGTTCCGCTGCCTGGATTCGCCGGGTTCAACCAGCAGGTCCAGAACGCCGGAGAGGTTGAGTCCTACAGCGTGGAAGGAGGACT
>CAZTDC010000032.1:0-17250 GCA_964612165.1 uncultured Salinivenus sp. | reverse complement strand
ATCTCCAAAGGGTTCCTGCAACAACTGCGGTTGTCGTTGTAAGGACCTATTCAGCAACTGCGGTTTTTGCAGGGGCTGCTGTGGTTGCGAGAGCTAACCGAACGTCCGCCTTCATGTGTGGCAGGAACGTCTCTGCTCGTCGCGGAGTCGTCGGTTTTACGCAAGACAAAGTCTAGTGACGAGTTCGTGGGTCTTTTCACTGGTGCTTGTCCTCCACTGCGAGCCTAAGAAATGCTGTGTTGCTGAATGTCGAGTTCCGGGGGAAGCAACACGTCGAACGGGTTTCGTTCTTCAATGCGCCGTAGAAATGGAAGTAGTTTCCGCATAGCAGCGCCAATGATGATCATCTTCACTTTTCCCCATCTAGCGAGCCGCTCTCCAAAGGCTTCGATAGCGGCGTTGCATGGAAAGGCCGAAATCGCCGGGAAGTAGATTGCCTTCAGGCCTCGTACTCGCAACTCTGAACCATAAGTCCAAACCGGGCTAGGAGACGGGGTCCTATTGGACTAAAAAACAATAATAATGTAACGCGTGTAGTAGAATTGTACTATAAATGTTACGAAATGGCGAATAGTGTGACGGAAATACGATGCGATGAGCTCCTCGCCCTTCTTGTCTCTTCCCCCTCATCAATCCCCCTTGAGCGGCGCTGAGCCGCCTTTCCCGGCGTCTGGATCCTCAGTACCGTTGGTTTAATGGCGATTTTCGATGGACGGGGCGGGCGCGTTGCATCAATTTTGCGACTCCATGCCTTGCCCGATGACTCGGTCAGTAGCTTCAAAAGCTATTTCACAACGGCTCGCATATCTCCATGCCATTAACCCCAACCGTGAATGGGAAAGCGCCGTCGCGCAACACGACGACGGAACTCGACCTCTATGCAGCTGAATTTGCAAAGCTCGTTGACCGGTACGTCCCCTCTCGGGGGGAGGCTCCCTCGGCGTGGCTGCTCCGCCTGCCGAACGAGGCGTATCAGTATTACCAGGAAGGAATCTTGACCTTCGGCTCCGACGCCCGCACTCCCATCCAGCGCCGAGGGCGACTCTACCTCATCCACACGACGCTTCTCTTCATGTGGATGAGCTGGGGGAAAGAACGGGCCCGCGAGCGCTTTCAGGCCCACGCCAATGAGGGCACTCGCCGTGCTGCGTCCCTCGTGACTCTTGAGACCTACCGCCGTGCAGGTGTGCTCGCCCACTACGAAGTGGACGACTGGTTTTCGACGCCAGTGGTGGACTGGGGCGTTACCCTGATTAGTGGAGCCGTACAGAGCGATCGGGTCAGCGACCCTGAGCTCCGAGCCGCGCTTCAA
Organism: uncultured Salinivenus sp.; assembly: GCA_964612165.1. GTDB lineage: Bacteria > Bacteroidota > Rhodothermia > Rhodothermales > Salinibacteraceae > Salinibacter. The sequence continues at coordinate 15,938 of CAZTDC010000032.1, read as the reverse complement.
GCGGACCCAACTGTTCACCGCAGCGTCAAAACGCTCGTTTCGCTTGGGGCCTCCGAGGCGGTTCCGAGTCGCGGAAAGCTGGAGCTCGAATCGTCCTCTCCGAGCCGCTGACCTCGTGGGGGCTCCGTGGGGACGAGTCTGGGTCTACGCTTGTGCACCGCACGGGAATCCTACGCGAAATTCGTCGGGATCGTATCGACAGAATCGGGGCCATTTCCTACGTTGGAAGCGCTCACACGTCTCAACGAATGGATTCCCGACGCCACCCATGTCAATCAGCAAGACCGCCGTCGTGGGGGCTGGCACGATGGGCAACGGCATCGCTCACGTGTTTGCCCTGCACGGCTACGACGTGACCCTCATCGACGTCGACGCCGACCTGCTCGACGAGGCGACGAGCACGATTGCCCAGAATTTGGAGCGCCAGGTGAACAAAGATACCATCGCGGCGGCCGACAAGGAGGCGGCGCTCGATTGCATCGCCACCACGCCGGACACGGCCGAGGGCGTGGAGGATGTCGATCTCGTCGTAGAGGCCGTTCCGGAGTCGCAAGAGCTGAAGGCCGATGTCTTTGGGGACCTTGACGCCCACGCGCCCAATGACGCGATTCTCGCCTCCAACACCTCGTCCATCTCCATCACCTGGATCGCCGCGCAGACCGAGCGGCCCGAGCAGGTCATTGGGATGCACTTCTTCAATCCGGTGCCCATGATGACGCTCGTGGAGGTGGTGCGTGGCCAACGCACAATCGACAACACGTTCGACATGGTGTCGGGCGTTGCGGAGGACCTAGGCAAAAACCCAGTGGAGGTGGAGGACTACCCGGGCTTCGTGTCGAACCGGATCCTCATGCCGATGATCAACGAGGCCATCTTCTGCGTCATGGAGGGCGTCGCGGATCCGGAGGACATCGACACGGTGATGAAGATGGGCATGAATCACCCGATGGGCCCGCTTACCCTGGCCGACTTCATCGGGCTCGACGTGTGCCTGAACATCATGGAGGTGCTCCATGAGGAACTGGGCGACGACAAGTACCGCCCCTGTCCCCTCCTGCGTCGAAAGGTGACGGCCGGCCAGCTTGGACGGAAGACGGGCGAAGGCTTCTTCTCGTACGAGTAGCCCGAGGATGTTGGGACGAACCCGTTTCCGATTCAGCGTAGTCGTGTTGCGTATTTCGTATTGCGTATTGATGTGGTCATAGACACAGATACGAAATACGCAATACAAAACCGGTTCGAAGAGGCACTCCCTTGAAGGAGAACGGCTACCTGACACTGGCTGCCATCCTCATGCGTCATGCTCCTCGTAGGCGGCGATGATCTCGCGGACGAGACGGTGTCGCACCACGTCCTCGCGCTCGAGGTAGACGAAGTCGATGCCCTCGATGTCCTTGAGGATGTGCTGCACCTGAATCAGGCCGCTCTCGCTGCGGTTGTTGAGGTCGGTTTGCGTGACGTCTCCCGTGATAATCGCCTGGCTCTTGGGGCCGAGGCGCGTCAGAAACATCTTCATCTGACTCGTAGTCACGTTCTGGGCCTCGTCGAGTATGACGAATGAGGACTTGAGCGTGCGGCCCCGCATGTAGGCGAGGGGCACAACCTCCACGCGATCCTGCTCCAGGTACTCGGCCATCTGCTCGCGGGGCATCATGTCACCCAGCGCGTCGTAGAGGGGCTGGAGGTAGGGGTCGACCTTCTCGTAGAAGTCGCCGGGGAGGAAGCCCAGTTGCTCGCCGGCCTCCACGGCCGGGCGGGAGAGCACGATGCGCTTTACCCTGTGATCGTTGAGGGCCGCCACGGCCATCGCGACGGCCACGTAGGTCTTGCCCGTGCCGGCCGGTCCAATCGCGAACACGACATCGTTCGACTGCGCTGAGGACACGAGCCGTTCCTGATTCGGCGAGCGCGGCTTAATGACTTCCCCGTCGGGGGTGAAGAGAATCGCTTCCGCCTCGCCGGTATCAGCGTTCGTGGTCGAGCCGTCCTCGGGATCGAAGAGGGCGAGAACGGTGTCAACGTCGTCCTCCGTCAGGGTGTCGTTGCGGTCGAGCAGGACCACCATTTCGTTGAAAACCCGCTCGACTTTCTCGATGGCCTCCTCGTCGCCCTGGAGGTGAATTTCGGTTCCGCGGGCGGTGATGTGGGTGTCCGGAAAGGCCTCTTCAATCTTCCGGAGGTACACGTCGTTAAAGCCGAAGAGGAGAAGCGGATCGGCACCTTCGATGCTGAGTTGTTTTTCGGGCAACGGGAGTCAGGGGCTTATCCAAAAGGCTGTGAAGGGGAGGGCGCAGGTTTGAGAATGGAGCACCCTCAGTTCTCGTCCCTATACGCACCGATCAGTCGGATCGTGCCGAGGAATTGTCGTCGAATCGTCAAATTTCGAAAACCCCTCCATGAGTCCCTCACTCGTCCTCGAATTCACCAAAATGCACGGGGCCGGAAACGACTTCATCGTCCTCGACAACCGCTGGTACCGCTTCTCGGACGAGGAGCTCGCTGATCTGGCGGCCACATGGTGCCCGCGCCGCTTCGGGGTGGGCGCCGATGGACTGCTGGCTCTTGCCGACGCGGAGAGCGACGATGTCGCGTATCGCATGCGCTACGTCAACGCCGATGGATCGTGGGCGACGATGTGCGGCAATGGGGCGCGGTGCCTGGCTCGGTTTGCCCTGGAGGCCGACTTTGACGGTCCGGAGTTGGCCTTCGAGACGGACGCGGGCCACTATCACGCGGCGGTCTCGGAGGAGCAGCCTGATCTCGTGCGTCTGTACGTGCCTCCGGCGACCCAGCTTGACCTGGACGTGACGGTGGACGCGTCCACGCCGGAGCCCGTGCACTTTATTCACACGGGCACCGAGCACCTCGTAACGTTCGTGCCGGACCTAGAGGCAGTGCCGGTCGACGAGTGGGGCCCGCCGCTACGGAACGATCCCTACGTGCAACCGACGGGGGCGAACGTAAACTTCGTGGCGGTGGACGAAGAGGGGGCGCTCCATGTGCGCACGTACGAGAAGGGGGTAGAGGCAGAAACCCTCGCCTGTGGCACCGGCGTACTGGCCGCTGCGGCCGTCGCCGGCGCGACGGATCGCGTGGCCGACGACCCGGTAACGGTGCACACGCAGGGCGGCGTGCTCACCGTGGGCACCACAACGACGAGTCGGGGCCAAGAGCGATACCTCGAAGGGCCGGTCGTGTCCGTCTTCCGAGGCTCCCTCACCCTCGAATGATGAGTCGTTTCCAACTCATGTACGGGCTAAGGCGAGCCGCGGTTAATACTGGCGCCGACTACGCTGGTCCTCAATGGTGGCGTCCTCTTTCAGGGCCGCGATCCACTGCTGAGACACCTCTTTCTGCCGCTGCTTCATGAGCTGCTGGCGAAGCTGCTGCCGCTTCGCGGCCGTGAGCGGAGGCGGCTCCTGCATCGAGGTCACGCGAACGACGAACGCCGCGTTTTCGCCCTCTACAACACGGGACGTTTCTCCCTCGTCCAGTCCGAAGACTGTTCCGGAGAAGGCCGGATCACGCCCGATGCCTGGTGCCGTCTCCGTCGAGAACGTCACGCTCGACTTCGAGCGCAGCTGGGTGCTGAGGGCTTGCGGAAGCTGTTGGAAGGAGGTTTGCTGGACCGCATTGCGCATGCGGCGAACCTGCACCGTCTTTTTCTTCTGCAGCTCCACCTGCGGTCGAATCTGACTCTTCACCTCGTCGAACGGACGATACCCTTCCGGCTTCACGTCGGTCACCTTCAGAAGGACAAACTTGTCTTGTAGCTCGATGGCGTCACTCATCTCGCCGGTCTCCGCCTCCTCCATGAACGAGGAGAAGGCCTGGCTTTGCCCGATCCCCGGAAGAGATTCCTGGTTGGCCTCGGCCTGAACTGTTTGGACCGTGAGGTCACGATTCTTCGCCTCCTGCTTGAAGGAGTTGCCTTCCTCCTCGGCGTAAAAGGCGATGTCCTTGAGCGTATTTTCCTTGTCCGAGAGCGTGCTCTGCCCCGGCTCCAGGCTAAAGGCGAGATCCGCAATCTGGGCGGCCTGCGACATCTTCTGGTGGACCCGAATCAAGTGGTAGCCAAACTCTGACTTCACCGGTCCCACTAAGTCGCCAGCGGACGCGCCGAAAGCGGCTTCTTCGAAGCGATCGACCATGGTGCCACGCTCAAACCAGCCGAGGTCGCCACCCTCGGAGGCCGACTGGTCCTCGGAGTAGCGGCGGGCCATCTTGTCGAAGCTCGCCGCCCCAGACTCAATGCTGTCACGAATGGATTGCAGGCGCTCTCGGAGTGCTGAATCCTCCTCGTTGGACTTGAGAAGGATGTGGGAGGCGTGAAGGTAGTCCTTCTCGGCGGGTTTCGTATCGCGGATTTTCACGAGGTGGGCAAGGCCGCCAGCGGGAAGGGGCCCGACAATGCGGCCCGGGGTTGGGTCGGCAAACACGGAGTCCGCGATGACATCCTCCATCTCCGGAGGCGTTTGATAGTCGGAGCTAAAGGGTCGCTCCGAGGAGTTTCGGGCCAAGAAGAGAGAATCGTCTTCCGCCTCGGCAAATTGATCCCGGTTGCGTTTCAGGTCCTGGAACACAACGGTCGTGTCCTCCGCGGTGGGCGTCTTCGAGAGCGTCACGTAGTCGAGCGTGAGCGTCTTCTTGCGCTTGAAGTCCTCCTGGTTGTTGTCGTAGTAGGAGCGGAGGTCGGACTCACTCACTGAAATCGAGTCGTCGGGCACAGAGGCGTATCGAAGCGCGACGTATTGAACCGACGCGCTGGCGTTCTGACGCCGATGATACTCCTCCACGTCCTTCTCCGAGACAAAGATGGTGGACTGTACGAGCGAGCTCATTTTCTGCTGCCGGCGCTGCTTCCGCAGGACCTGTTCGAGTTTCAGCCAGCGCTCCTTCATCTGTGGATTCTGGGCCATGTTGTTGAGCAGTTGGTAGTTGATCTGGCCCGTGGAGTCGGCGAACTGCCGCCGGATGAGGGGATGGGGATTTTCACCAAACACCATCTGCTCAACTTCGCTGTCGGTGACGGTGATGCCGAGGCGCTTCATCTCCTGCTCCAGCAGCGCATTGTTGACGAGTTGATCGTAGGCCTGCTTCCGCATCATTTCCTGCATGCGGGGCGTCATGTCCCCCTCCATGCGCTGCTGAAAGCGCTGGCGCTGACGCTCAACGGCATTGTTGTACTCTTGATTGCTAATCGACTCGCCGTTGACCATCGCCACGTTCTGAGTCGGGCGGTTCATGGCCTTGAAGACATCGGAGTCCTGGAGCGTCCAGATCACGCCGAACGACAGCACCAGAATCCAGAGAATGACTCCGGTGTTTTCCCGGAGTTTGTTCATTGCACCCATCGGTCGGGAAGGTCATTTGTGAAGGAGTCCACTCGCGCTCGTGAGGTACCGTCCACTTTACCTTTGATCCCTCCTTTTTGTTCGGGTGAACTTCCTGTGAGCAGTGATGGGCGATTGGGAGGGGTATGGAGTAGAGAGGAGCCTCGTCTGCACCATGTCTGAGCCGTTTGTGTCTCGAGCGCGTGTTCGTTTTGCCTGAAGAGGGGGCAGCCGAGTTTGGCCGCCGATTCACTGAGGTCGAACTGCCAAGCTGGGCGGACACTTCCGGGGTCCCTGCGCATTTAGATCACCATTGAGCACTTCCGAATCGCTTGCTTTTGACCTTGATGTGGGCCCGCCCGCTTGATGGCGGAGCGGTTTCCTTGCTGTTATGCGCATTGCTCGTCGCTCGTCTGTGTTGACCACTGTCCTGCTGGCTGTCGTGGTCGGGGGTGGGGTGGGATTGGCCGGCGGTCAGGTGCTGGCATGGGGGGGGCTGCTGGGCGGTATTCCGGCGCTCCTCATTCTTGGGATGGGGCTGCGCCGGGCCGTGCGGCGCTGGCGCCTCTCTCGCACGCCCCTGCCCGAGGCCCACCGGCAGTGGCTGGCGGCACATGTGCCCCTCTACAATACCCTCGACGACGCGGCACGCAAGCGCTTCGAACGGGACGTGCAGTTTGTTCTGGACGAGTATTCCTTCGAGGGCGTGCAGGAGGTGGACGTTACCGACTCGCTCCGACTGAGCGTCGCGGCGGGGGCGGCGGTGCTGCTCCACGGACGGCCGGCCTGGGAGCTGCCGGGCAGCCGGTCGGTGGTATTCTACCCGGGCCGCTTTAACGACTCCTACTACGGGAGCGCGGACGCCGCCTATGACGGCATGGCGCATCAGCAAGGGCCGATTCTCCTCACCGCGCCCGCGGTGGAAGACAGCTGGGCGGACCCACATGACGCCGACAATGTGGTGCTGCACGAACTCGCGCACCTCTTCGACTTCGACAATGAAGGGGCCGACGGGGTGCCGTCGCTCGTGGCGGCCTCCTCGGCCGCGGACTGGCAAAAACTGGTCCGGCGGGAGATGCGTCGCGTGCGTCGGGGACGCTCCGTTCTCCGGCCCTACGCGGCGGAGGCGCCGTCCGAGTTTTTCGCCGTGGCCGTCGAGACGTTCTTTGAAAAGCCGGAGCGTCTGGCCCGTCACCACGAGGAGCTCTTTCGGGCATTGGTCGCCTTCTTTCACCTCGATCCGCGCACGGGCCGCCGGACGGCGACGCCGGAGCAGCGGGAAGGGGAGGTGGAGGAAAGCTAGGTTACGGGCCCGGTCGACTGCATCGCCGCCTCTTTGTAGGCGTCGGAAGCGAGCGCCTGTTCGATCCGGTCGAAGGTCCGGTGGACCTCCTCCTCGGTATTCCAGAGGAACGGGGCCATGCGGACCACCTCGTTCCGGCGGCTGTCGGTATAGATGTCGTGGTCTTTGAGATAGGCGGTCATCTTCTCGGCCTCGGAGATCTCCAGCAGAACCATCGCACTTCGGGCCTCCCGATCACGCGGGGAGCGGAGCGGCAGATCGGCCGCGTCGGCGCGCTCGATGGCCTGATCGGTGAGGGTAAGGGAGTGTTCGCGGACGGCATCGAGCCCGTAGTCCAGCAGGATGCGAACACCCTCGACGGCATGGTACATCGGCGCCACGGCGGTGGTGCCTCCGAGAAAGCGCCGCCGCACGTCGGGATGCGGCTCGGGCTCCGGGCGGAACTCGAAGGGGGCGGCGTCCCCAAACCAACCCGTGAGTCGAGGCGTGAGGTCGAGCCCGTCGCGGACGTAGAGAAAGGTGTTCCCCGACGAGCCGCAGGCCTCCTTGAGCAGGCCGCCGACGTAGAGGTCGCATCCCAGATTGGTCACGTCGACCGGCATGGACCCGGCCGCGTGATAGCCGTCGAGCAGCACCAGGGCTCCGTGCTCGTGGGCGGTCTCCGCGACCTGCTGGAGAAAGGCGTCGGGGAGTCGCGCCCCCGTCGTGAACCCGACGTGGCTCAACGCGACCATTGCGGTGTCGTCGGTAATGGCGTCGAGGAGGACCTCTCGATCCACCTGATTGGTGTCGGTGGACGGGACGATGGTGGGGGCGAGGTCCTGAAGGTCCGCCCACTGCTGCGTGCTGTGGAGGACAGAGGGGAAGGCGGTGTCGGAGACGAGAACCTCCTCGCCCCGGTCGTTCACTTCGGGGGCCGAGAGGAGACACTGGACCGTCCAGTGCACGTGGGGTTGGAGGATGCAGGTGCCCTCGGGGGCACCGAGGAGGGGGGCAATAAACTCGTCGCCGAGGTAGGTAGGAAGGGTCCACCACCCCACCGCGTCCCCGCTGTCAGGGCGCCAGTGGTTGGGGACCTCGTTCCAGGCGTCCACGCCGAAGCGCCGCCAGTCTTCGGTGAAGTGCTCCATCATCGACGGCACGGTGGCGGGCTGGAGCCCGTGCGTAAACGCCCGGAGTTCGATGGCGTCCGGTTCGTCCGGAAAGCGAAACCGGTCTGTGGGAGAACCGTTCTGCATGGGCTGGAAAAAACTGGGTAGATAAGAGGAAAGCGTCCCCGTAAACGCAAAAAGTCCCTACCGCCCGAAGGCGACAGGGACTTTGCGCAACTAGTACGACCGGAGGTCGCACACGACCTATGGACCCAAGTTAGGCGTCCTGCGGCACCACGTGCACGTACTTCCGGTCGCCGCTTCGCTTAAACTGGACAACACCTTCGTCCTTAGCGAAGAGCGTGTCGTCGCCGCCCCGACCGACGTTGTGGCCAGGGTGGAACTTGGTGCCGCGCTGGCGAACGATGATGTTGCCGGCGTCAACGAATTCGCCGCCGTACGCTTTCACGCCGAGATAACTGGGGTTGGAGTCCCGGTCGTTCTGGGTGGACCCCATTGCTTTCTTGTGTGCCATAACAACCTCGCAGGATGTGGATTACAGGTGTTGAGAGCAGGTAGGATTACTTCGAATCACTCGACTTCGATTCGTCGTCGGCGTCCGATTCGTCCGCTGTGTCTTCGAAGGGGTTTTCGCCCGAAAAGGCATCGTCGACTGCATCCGTTCCGGCAGACGCTTCCGCCTCGCCCGATTCGACCTCAGTGTCGGCGGGCTTTTCCTGAGAATCCACGTCATCTGAATCGTCGGCTTCGTCGGCCGACGCCTTCTCTTCGGAAGTCTCCGTCTCAGTAGACGACGGTTCTTCCGCGTCCGCCGTGTCCGGTTCAGGGGACGCCTCATCAGACACCTCGTCCGTATCCGGCTCGGATGCCGATTCGGGTTCCGGCTCCTCCGTCTCAGTCGACTCCGTGGTAGGAGCCGCGCCGTTGACGTTGAGCGATTCGATTTGAATCTGCGTATACTGCTGTCGGTGACCACGTTTTACGCGGTACCGTTTGCGCCGTTTCTTCTTGAACACGATCACCTTGTCGCCCTTTACGTGCTCGAGCACGCGGGCCTCCACGGTTGCATCCTCCACCGTGGGTGTGCCGAGGGTCACGTCGCCCTCCTCGTCGGAAACGAGAAGCACGCGGTCCAGGGTGAGCTCCTGGTCCTCCTCGGCGTCCGAATGATACGGGACGTACAGGGTGTCGTCCTCGCGAACTTTGAACTGCTTGTCTTTAACGTCAACGATCGCGTACATGGGCGTCTCTACTTTGGAGCGCCGGGTTGGGTACCGACGCGAGAGTGACTGATTTTATCTTGTTCCGACTCAAAACCACGCACCGAACGTACATCCGTTCCGATAATGCACTCAGACGACGTTCCATTTCGCATGAAGATCACCCTGCCTGATTCTGAGGATCCCATTCCCATCGGAAAGCTGCTCTGTATCGGGCGCAACTACGCCGAGCACGCCGACGAGATGGGAAGCGACGTGCCTGATCAGCCCATGGTGTTCCTCAAACCCGCCTCTGCCGTCATTCGCGGGGGAGGCACCGTGCAATTACCCCCCCAATCGCAGGACGTGCACCACGAGGTTGAACTCGTGGCCGCCATTGGAAAGGGCGGGCGCAACATTCCGGAAGAGGAGGCGCTCGACCACGTAGCCGGTTACGCTGTCGGACTCGACATTACGGCGCGCGACATTCAGAGCGAGGCGAAAGAGAATCGCCATCCGTGGTCGGTGGCGAAAGGCTTCGACACCTTCGCGCCACTAGGCCCGCTCACGTCCCCCGAGACCGTAGGCGACCCGCAGGGCCTGACGCTCCGGCTCGACGTAAATGGGGAGACCCGACAAGAGGCCCACACCCGCCACATGATTTTTTCCGTGGCCGAACTCGTCCACTATTGCTCGCAGATTTTCACGCTGGCCCCGGGCGATTTGCTCTATACGGGGACGCCCTCGGGTGTGGGACCCATCGTGGATGGAGATGAACTCGAGGCCACGGCCACGGGCTGCGAGCCTCTTCGTGTGAACGTGTCTCGATGACGGGGATCGTTTTTCTCTTTCAGAACTCAGCTCTGCCCGATGGATCGCTACACGGAGCTCGACGCGGTGCTTGATCGCGTCTGGGATCGAATCGAAACCGCCGCGGAAGACCCGGGCCACGCATTTCGCACGCTCACCTTTGGCACCGTCCACGAGGCGGCGCCTCGCCTGCGTACCGTCGTGCTTCGGACGGCCGACCGAGAAGAGCGCCGCCTGGCGTTTCACACGGACCGGCGTTCCCAGAAGGTGGAGGACATGCGCTCCCACGACCGGATTGCCTGGCACGGATGGGATGCCGAGGCCCACGAACAGGTGCGTCTGCGGGGCACGGGACAGGTGCACGTGGACGATGCGGTGGCCGACGACCTGTGGGACAAGCAGTCTCCCCGCTCACTAGCGGTGTATCCGAAATCGCCCGCCCCTGGAGCCCCCATCGACGGGCCGCGCGACGGATCGGCGGACTCGGTGCAGTCGGAGCCGATCACGCGCGCCGACGTGGCGGATGGGAAACAGCACTTCGCCGTCATCCGCACGGTCATCGACGAGATCGACTGGCTCCACCTCCACCCCGAAGGCCACTACCGGGCCCAGTTCCAGTTTGAGCCGAATCGGCAGGCGTTTGAGGGAACGTGGATTGTGCCGTAGTGAGAGCCCCCGCTACTCTATAGCGCTCCGCCACGGTGTCAACGGCCTCTCCTTCGGTTCGCCGTCTTCGGTATAGAGCCCAGAGCACGGCCACAGGTTGATGGCGTTGTAGGCGGCCGGATTATCGACGTTCTGGAGAAAGGGGCGCCCGACTGGGGGATAGTCCTCGTACAACGACTGCACCATAAATTCCATCGGTTGGTTTTTGGTGGCGTCGAGGGCGCGCTTGAGCCAGAACTCCTGCGTGGTCGGCGTGCCAGGAATGCGAAGCAGGCCCTCTCCATTGCTGTTGTTGAACCAGTTCCACACCGTACAGGAGCGCGAGCTCGTTTCGGAGATGGCGAGGGGCTTGTCCCAATCGAGGCGATCCAGTTGGTCCCAGGGGTTGACGACCGGGGGCATCACCAACCGATTCTGGCAATCCTCAGGGCCGCTGGAGGTAGGCGGGTGAAACTCAGCGGCATTTGGACCATCGGGCACCGACATCAGGAGTCCGTCCGGATAGGCGGAAAGGGCCAGCAGGTCCATGCGCCCGCCCTCGTCGAGGGCCTTGACCGGCGACAGGTCGATCTTATAGCACTCCTTCGGATCCAGAGAGCCGTACGACGGCTCCCCAACCGGCCCGTCGCAGGATTCGACCTGTGGGCCCCCCGTACATCGGTCGAGATCGTAGTTGAGAATGTCCAGGTACGTGATTGTCGCAAACAGACGCGGCTCATCCCCGACCTCGTCACGGACCGTATCGTAGATCGAATGGTAGAGGTCGACAAATCCGTCCCACTGATTGGGACAGTGCTTTTTGAAGAGATTGGCCTCGACGAAGAGCCCAAACTCCTCCGGTCCAAGCTTTTCGTACAGGTACAGAAGAAAGTTTGTGTATGCGTGCTCGAAGTTGACGGTCTTTTGGTCGCCGTTCGGTCCCGTGACCTGAAATTCGCTGTCAGGGGACACGTCGGGGCACACGGCATCGGTGACGGGGGCCCCCTCTGCTTCGCCCGTGAATGAGGGGCCGGGCCGGTTGCGTCTGCTGTTAAGCCCGGACACTGCCAGGTACCCACGAGGCATCTTCTCAAAGTGGGCAGCGAAGGCATCGATCCAGTCCGCGAGAAGAGGGGACAGTCGTTCTTCATAGAAGTCCACGCGGCTCGTGCCCTCGGGGGGATCGACCGAAAAGGCGTGATACGGAATCGGCCGGTTCCAATGCAGGACCGCGAGGTCCGAGTCCTGGCGAACGCGGCTCAGCCATTGCTCGATGTCCTTCTCCTGATTGGTTTCGATGAAGCAGCTGCCATCTTCGAGGCAGCTCGCATCGTCGAGGTTGTGAGAGACCCGAAAGGAGAGAACCCCGTACCGGGGCTGTTGGGGGCCGCTTGGGGACGCATCAGGCTGTCCCCCCGTCGAGTCACAACCAAATAAGAAGACGCTTAGGCACAAGAGGGTGGTCCACCGAACGGGTGTGGACGAGGCGAACGGAATCATAGAGGAAGCCTCCTTTCCAAACCAGGAATTGCGCCGACCACGAATCGACAGCCACTCCCTGTTTTTGGCGGAGATAGGTCTCGCGACTGTCCCGCTCAGAATCTGAACTGAGGTGGTACTTTCTAAAAAACTGGGTTTGGGGGATCGTTTCGTTCTGCGAGGTGAAGACCACGATTGGCGTCGTTACCGATGAGAGGCGAAGTGCTCACGGAAGATCTCTGCAGCCCTCTCAATCTCATCCATCGACACGTCGCGGTGGGTTGTGGCCCGAACGGTCGTCGGCCCGAACGGGGTAAGGAGCACGTCGTCGTCTTCGAGTGTCTCAACTACCGATTCGGCCGTGCCCTCCGTGACCTCGAAAATGATTATGTTCGTTTCGACGGCGTCTACGTCCAGGTCGAAGGCGGGGAGGGCGGCAATCGTCTCGGCCAGGTGCTGGGCTTTTTCATGGTCGTCGGCGAGATGGGGACGGTGGTGCTCCAGTGCGTAGAGCCCGGCAGCCGCAAGGATGCCCGCCTGTCGCATGCCGCCGCCAAACTGCTTACGGGCACGTCGGGCCTCCTCAATGAGCGGCTCGGGCCCGGCAATGATCGATCCTGCGGGGGCGCCGAGGCCCTTCGAGAGAGCGACCCACGTCAGGTCGAAGGGGGCGGTATAGTTTTGCTCCGGTACGTCGTGGGCGGCGGAGGCATTCCAGAGCCGGGCGCCGTCGAGATGAAGGTGGAGATCGTGGGTCCGGGCGGTGTCGGCGATGGCCTCGATTCGGTCAAGCGGGTACACGACGCCGCCGGCTTTGTTGGCCGTATTTTCGACGGAGACGACGCGCGTTCGCGGGGCAACCACGGCCTCCGGGCGAATGGCCGCCTCGATCTGCTCGGGCGCAAGCAGGCCGTTTTCACCGTCGATTGGGTGCAGCTGTAGGCCCGACAGGATGCCCGCCGCGCCGCTCTCGTAGTTGAACACGTGAGCGCCGCGCTCCAGGATGACCTCCTCGCCCGGGTCGGTGAGGACGTGGAGGCAAATCTGATTGGCCATCGTGCCGGAGGGCACGAACAGAGCCGCCTCGGTGCCCAGACGGTCGGCCATGCGCTCCTGGAGCCGGTTGACAGTAGGATCCTCACCGTACACGTCGTCGCCGACCTCGGCTTCGTACATGGCCTGGCGCATGCCTTCAGAGGGGCGGGTGACAGTGTCGCTTCGGAGATCGATCATGGAAGACGGTCACTTGGAAGGTCAAGCAGAGACGGGAAGAGGCCGCCGGAATGGCCTCTGTTCGTCGCCCACAGGCCGATCAGGCCCCATGAGAGCGAGGAAAAGGGATCAGCGTGGACGAATTGGCGGGAGGGCCGGTTGCTGAGATCGGAAGTGTGCCGAGGACGTCCATACGCTGGAGGATGACATACTGGTAGCCGTGCACGGTCTGCGGGCGGCGGTGGAGGGGATCGGGAATGCAGGCGGCGAGCGCGGCGGCCTGATAGCGGGTCAGGTGTTCGGCCGAGGTGCCGTAGTGGTACTGCGCGGCGGCCTCGGCGCCGTACACGCCCGGTCCCCACTCGATCACGTTGACGTACAGCTCCAGAATCCGGCGCTTCGAAAGCAGAAGTTCGGCCCCGTAGGTGAGGGGCACTTCCAGCGCCTTTCGGACGATCGTGCTGTGCGTCGTCAGGAAGAGATTTTTGACGAGCTGCTGGGTGATGCCCGAGGCGCCTCGCAACGTCTCTCCGTTTCTGTAGTCCTCAATTGCCTCTCCCACCTCTTTCCAGTCGATGCCCGAGTGGAGAAAAAACCGGCTGTCCTCTCCGGCGACCACCGCGAGGGGAAGGTCCGAATCCAGGCGGGCGAGGGGAACGGGCGTGTAGGAACGCGTCCCCCAGGCGTCCGAAAACGCCGCCTCAACCTGGCGCTGCAACTGGACGCCCGTCACCGGCGGGAAGACCACTGAGTAGACGAGCAGGGCGAGGAAGCATCCCCCGAGATACGTAGCCCCCACAGAGAGGACGCCTGCAACGGCACGTCGGGCCACGCGCCCCAGGGTCCCGCGCCAGGATGGAGAGGACGACCGATCGGAGGCGGATGCGCCGTCAGGGCCGGTCGGCGGGACCGATGGGTCCATAGAAAACGCTCGTCGAGAGGCGACTGATTAGCGGGAAATGTCGTCGATTTTCAGTCGGACCGTTCCGGCCGGAACCTCAATTTCGACTTCGTCGCCTTCTTCTTTTCCGAGAAGGCCTTTTCCAATAGGACTTTCGACGGAAATTTTGCCCTCGGACACGTCGGCTTCCTGCTCGGAGACGAGCGTATAGGTTTGCTCGGCCCCGGTGTCGAGATTTTCGACCGTTACATTCGACAGGATATACGCCTTGCTGTCGTCGACCGTCGACTCGTCGACGACGCGGGCTCGGGCAATCGTGTCTTCGATTTCGGCAATGCGGGCTTCAAGTTTGCCTTGCTCTTCCTTTGCGGCGTCGTATTCGGCGTTCTCCGAGAGGTCTCCCTTCGCTCGTGCCTCGGCAATTTCGTCAGCGATGCGCGAACGTTCTTCCGTGCGAAGGCGGTGGAGCTCTTCTTTCAGTTCTTCGAGCCCCTCTTCCGTCATGTAGACAGTGTCGTCAGCCATACTGCTTGGGTCCATTGAAACATCAGTGCGACAGCGGATCCGCGCTCAGAGCAGACAAAAAAGGAACGCCACCACCTGTCGGTAGCGGCGTTTCGGGCGTAGAGAATGTGGTGAACGCGGTCCCACATATTCGGGCGGGAGGGCAAAAAAGTTCCCGCCCCGACTGGGGCCTGCGTTTCGACCTCACTGCGGGAGGGGAAAGCGGGCACAAAGGCTGTCGTAAGAGCAATCTCTCGACGCTCAGATTTCAATTTTGGGGGGATGGGGAGGCTCCGTCACGATTGGTAGAGCGTCTCCAGTTGGTCGATGTCCGAATCCGTCCACTCGTAGAAGTGTCGGTTGCTGGACCGGAGGGCCTCCACACACTCCCGGTATGCCTCTCGGCCTTCCCGCACGGCGGACGAGTCGGGATTGGGATGGACCTGGAGCCACTTCCTCAGGTCCCGCAGCGCACGGGGCGAGTACGTGTCGAGGGCGCCCTCCTCGTTCAGGATCTCCATCTTGCGCTCTTCCTGAAGGAGGGAGTAGGTGAGGGCCCAGATCGAGCCGCCAAAGAAGACGGCGACACTGAAGAGCAGCATCGCCCACACGTCAGGGGGAAGTCCAATCATTCGTTTGTTTCCTCGTTTGATTCGTTCGAAAGAAGCTCGCGTCGCGCTTCGATGTAGGACATAGTCGCGTACCCGATGAGGGGGAACGTCACGAACACGGCGACGCCGCCAATCATCCGGGGCGAGCCGAAGTTGGTCCAGGCGAAATACGTGACGATGAACAGCATGACCGCCGGAATGACGAACTGGATTGTCGGATTCCAGATCGGACCGACGTAGAGTCCCGCGTTTCGATTGACTTCGATCACGCGCAGCTTCTCCGGCCCTAGGTCCCCAAACTTGTCTGGTCCCATCGCCCATCCGATCACCCCGATGATGGACAGGGCGGCGAGCGGCAGGCCAAAGTTGCCGAACACGAAGTCGAGAAAGCCCAGCGCCGCGCTCGAGTAGGCGCTCACCAGTCCGATCAGCCAGATGATGCCGCACACCGCGAACACGGTCTGCTCGCGGGTCCAGTTCGTCTCCTCGTTGAGGGTAGTGACGCTCACCTCTGTGATGAGGATGGCGGAGGTAAAGGTCGCGAGGAAGAACCCGATGAAGAAGAGGAGGGCCCAGAGGCCGCCGCCGGCCATTTGCGGGAAGACCTGGGGCAGGGACACGAACGTCAGTTCACTTCCCGAGGCCGGGTCCACGTCGAAGGCAAAGACAATAGGAAAGATGGCGAAGGCGGCGAGAATGCCGATGCTCGAATTGCCGATGACGGTGAAGATGCCCCCTCCGATCGGGATGTCGTCGTAGTCGGGCAGGTAGCTCCCGATGGTGAGGGCGATGCCCCAGCCGAGTCCGGTGGAGAAGAGGGCCTGGCCGA
>CAZTDC010000031.1:0-17261 GCA_964612165.1 uncultured Salinivenus sp. | reverse complement strand
AAGGTGCCGTACCGGTGGTCGGCCACCGCGTCGGTGATGGCGTCGAGGGCGTTCTGCTGGGCGGAGAGGAGGTCATGGTCCGGCGGCGGGTCGGGCTCGGGGAGGTTGTCGAGCGGCGAGCGCAGGACCTCCTTGTCCACCTTTTCGATCATGCCCTTGTCCACCAGGCTGCGGATGGTGGAGTAGGAGGCATCGGCCCGCTCCACCACGTCGGCCTGACGGGGCTCGGGGGTGCCCTCCGCGCGGAAGCCGGCCAGCGCCCGGACCACGGCCTGTTGCTTCTCGCCCCGCAGCTGCTCGACAAGATCCGCCGCGGCGTCCTTGTGCTGAAACGCCGGGGCGAAGCGGAGGTGCGTTTCCGTCTTGGCGCTCGCACGCTCGTCGGAGAGGGTCGTCTCCACCTCGATCACCCCGTCGGCGGCCATGCGGCGCACCAGTGCCAGCGGCACGCCGGGTCCCAGCCGCTTGCGCACCGCCGAGAGGGTCGTCTCCGGGTGGTCGGCCAAGTCCTGCAGGACGGCCCGACCCACGTCGTGCTCGGCCCAGTCGCCGGGATCGGCGTCGGTGCGGGCGAGGCGGCGCTGCGTCTCGACGGTGACGCCGGCGGGCAGGGCCGCCTTCAAGGCCTCGCCCCAGCCGCACACGTAGTAGTCGGCGATCCACTTCGTGAGGCGGAGGAGGCCCGGCGTACAGGTCGGGACGTCGTCGAGGACGTCGATCACGTCCTTGACCTGGAAGTCGAGCGTGTCCTCCGGCGGCCCCTCCTCCACGATCACCCCGGTAAGGCGGCGGTTGCGGAGGGGCACCAGCACGCGACAGCCTACCTGGGCCGCCGCCTCCAGCGCCTCGGGTACGCGGTAGGTGTAGGCCTGATCGACGGGCAGCGGGGGGACGACGTTGACGGTCACGGGCGACGGACAGCGATTCAGGAAAACACGTCCGTCCCACATACGGGGCGACGGGACCTGGGTGCCGACTGCTAGTGCGAAGAATCATCCTCCATGCGACGGGCGCAACTTTAATGCGGAGACTCCATCCCGATCAGAACGCCATTACAGAAACCAGGCATCGGGTGCGCGAAGGAGCGCCTGTTGTCGACCGCGTTTGCGGAAGCCAATGTTCGCTTCTTGCGGGCCGACCGCTTCGAGGCTGCCCGTTTCCCGAGTGTGCTCGCTCTCGTCGACCCCGGGCGCCCAATCCGGTCGTAGGGACGAGGATTTCTCCTCGGGTTGCGGGTTCTCGCTCTGACCTTCATATTTGATGCCCCCTCAAATACGGGTCATTGAGACGGCTCAGTAGAGCCGACAGCATAGTGTCGCCGCTGTCCAGTCGAGGGCTCGCCGGTACTCCCACCACCCCTGTCCCTGTACCATTATGGCTTCCTCCACGCCGGCATGGATCGGAACGGGTAGACGAAGGCAAACACGTCCCGTTCGCGCATTCGTGCTGCTTGTCTGCGTGCTCGGGGCGAGTGCTCTCGTTCGGCCCGCGATTGCTCAGTCGCCACCCTCTGCGACAAAAGCAGAAACGTCCACGCTTGGCACTCCTGTCGTGCGGCCCATCTCCCCACAGGCCTACGACGGCAATGGGCTGGTGTGGGACATTGCCCAGGACGAGCGGGGGCTGCTCTACATCGCCTCCAGCTATGGCCTTCAGCAGTACGACGGCGCGCGGTGGCGCTTCCTGCCCGTCGCCACCCGAACGACCCCATTCGCCATTGCCCGCGACACGGCCGGGCGGCTCCACATTGGAGCACAGGATGAGCTGGGCTATTACCGGCCCGACTCACTGGGACGTCTGCAGTACCGGTCGCTTCGATCGCAAGTGCCGGATACGCACCGACCCACTGGAGACGTGCTTCTTGTCGTGGCGACCGACGCGGCAGTGTTCTTTCAGGCTGAGCCCGGTCTCCTCCGTTGGAGGAACGGAGAAATGCGGGCCGTGACCGACACGACGGGCCGGCTCGTCGAGTGTCGAGACACGGCGTTCTGGCAGGCGCCCGGCGGCCGGCTCCATCGGGTCGAGGACACGACGCTGGCCCCCGTTGCGGGGGGAGCGCGCTTTTCGGGAACGACGATTGATTCGGCCCTGCCGGGCGCAGACGGCGGCTGCGAGATCGTGACGGAGGAAGCGGGCCGATTTGCCCTCACGGATACGGGCGTACAGAAGCGCCCCCTGCCGGGCGGTCCCATGGAAGCTCCGATCGTAGCGACGGCGCGGGGGCCGGATGGCAGCCTGGCTATCGCGACGGAGTGGACCCTGCGGCTGATTGGCCCGAACGGCACGCGCCACCGCCTCACCCGCGATGGCGGACAGATGCCAGGCGAGATCAAACAGCTCTACGTCAGTCAGCGGCAAGCCCTCTGGGTAGCGACCACCGACGGCTTCGTGCGGGTTGCGTGGCCCGATCCGGTGACCCTGCTTCGTGAGCCGCCTCCCCTTCAGTCCATTACGGGCCAGATCACGCGGCACGACGGCACCCTCGTGGCCGGGACGGAGCAGGGGCTGTGGCGGATCGGGCGGGACACCATCCGTCACCTCGCCTCGGACGGGCACGTGTATGGACTGATCTCGACGCCGGCCGGGCTGCTAGCGTCCGGCACAGAAGGGATATTCGTCTATCGGGAGGAGCGCGTCCGATTCCTGATCGAAGAAGGGAGGGGCTACGCGGTTCAGCGGAGCCGCCGGGATTCCACGGTCGTCTACGCTGGATTCCTGAGCGGGGAGCTCGTTCGACTTCGGCGGCGCGGCGGGCGCTGGCGCGTGGCCGACCGCACCGATCGGATCGAGGCTCCTATTCCCACAATCGGACAGGCGACCGACGGGGCGCTCTGGCTGGGTACCGGGCACCGGGGCATTGTTCGGCTTGGTCCCCCGCTGGAGGACCTGGACGCGGCGCCAATCGCCCGCTTCGACACCACCGACGGCCTTCCCAATCCCGGCTTCAACTTCATTACCCAGCTCGGCGACTCGGTGCGGTTTCCGACACAGGAGGGTTTGTATCAGTTCACCGGAGCGGCCTTCGAACCGGATTCGCGGTTTGCCCCTGTCTACACCGACGACGTCAAGAACAGTTGGTTTGCCGAGATGGGGTCGGAGGGCGGCGTTTGGATGGACTTCGGCGGCCATAAGCTGGGCGTGGCGCGCGGCTGGCCCGGCGACTCGGTCCGCTGGGCGGCGCGTCCCTTCCGTCGGGTGGCCGACGTCGGAGACGTGTGGAGCATCTACCCCGACCCCCGCCGGGACTCGCTCGTGTGGTTCGGGGCCGACGGCGCCCTCGTGCGCTATGACCGACGCCTCCAGCGCTACGGCGGGCACAACCAGTTCTTCCGTACGCTCGTCCGCGGCGTGCAGACCCGCGAGGATACCCTCTTTTCCGGCGACATCGATGCCTCGGCCCTCCCGGCGCCCATTGCCCCCGAGCACAACCGGCTCCGCTTTGAGTTTGGAAGCACCAGCTACGAGCAAATCGACGGGCCCATCCATAACTGGGACCGGCCCCGGCAGTATCGGTGGCGGCTGGACGGCTTCGATTCGGACTGGAGCGACTGGACGACGGAGGCGCACGCGGACTACACCGGCCTGTCCCCCGGCTCATACACGATTCACGTCGAGGCCCGGAATCTCTACCAGAACGTGGGGCAGGAGGCGGCGCTTTCGTTCACGATCCTCCCCCCCTGGTACCGCACGTGGTGGGCCTACGGCCTGTACGGCCTGCTGGCCCTCGGCCTCCTGGCGGGCGCGGTGCGGTGGCGGACCTACCGGCTGCGGCGACGGCAGGAGCAGCTGGAGCAAACGGTCGCGGAGCGGACCAAGGAGGTGCGCCGCCAGCGCGATCAGCTGGAGGAACAGGCCGAGCGCCTTCAGGAGCTCGACGAGGCCAAGAGCCGTTTCTTCGCCAACGTAAGTCACGAGTTTCGGACGCCGCTCACCCTCATCCGGGGCCCCGTGCAGGAGGTGCGCGAGCGCCTGCGCCGACGTAACGGCGGGCTCGACGAGGCGACCGAGCAGCTGGCCGTCGTTGAGCGCAACACCGACCGCCTCCGCCGCCTCGTGGACCAGCTCCTGGCCCTCGCCCGCATGGACGCCGGCACGTACGAGCTGGCGGCCCGCCCCATCGACCTCGGCGCGGAGACGAAACGCATTGCCCGCACCTTCGAACCCCTCGCCGAGCGGCACAACCTCACGTTTACGGTCGACGTGGAGGAGGCCCCCGAGGGCGACCTCGCGCCCGTGCACGCGGACCGGGAGGCCCTGGAGCACATCCTCGGCAACCTGCTGTCGAACGCGATCAAGTTCACGCCCGAGCGCGGGACGGTGACCGTCACAGTAACGGGCGAACCCGATCGCGTGACCGTCGCCGTGGCCGACACCGGCCCCGGCATTCCCGACGACCAGCAGGACGCGATCTTCGACCGCTTCGCGCAGGTCGAGGAGGGCCCCACCGGCGACCAGGAGGGCCTCGGCATTGGACTGGCCTTTGCGGCGGACCTGGTGGACCTCCACGGGGGCACCATCACCCTCGACAGCACCGAGGGGGAGGGCACCACCGTGACCGTGGCCCTTCCGCGCGGCGCCGACCACCTCGCCGACGACCAGCGCGCCCCGGCCCCGTCGACGGACGAGACCTCAGCGCCCCACACCGACGCCTCAACGCCGAACGCGCAATCCGCCCCCCCGAACGCTGCCCCCGCCATTCCAGACGGGGCCGACGCTGCCGACACGCCCGCCCCCTCGGTCGACGACGCCCCCGATCCCGCGTCGTCGAAGCTCGTCCTCGTCGTCGACGACAACGCCGACGTGCGGCGCTACGTGCGCTCGGTGCTGGCGCCGGACTACGCCGTGATTGAGGCCGCCGACGGACGAGACGGGCTCGCCCGGGCCCGGGAGGCGATGCCCGATTGCATCCTGGCCGACGTCATGATGCCGACGATGGACGGGGTGGCGATGGTGCGGCACCTGCGGCAGGACCCCACCACTGAAGGCATTCCCGTCGTGATGCTTACCGCGCGGGCCGGCACCGAGCACGAGATTGAGGGCCTGGAGGCCGGGGCCGACGACTACGTCACCAAGCCGTTCGACGCCGACGTGCTGCGGGCCCGGGTGGCCGGCATGATTGAGGTGCGCCAGCGCCTGCGCCGCCGCATCCGCGCGGAGCTCAGGCGCCGGAGCGGCGATGGGCAGGCCGGCAAGCGCGCAGAGGAGGGGGCTCCAGAGAGCGACGGCCCGGTCGCGGACCGCGCCGGGGGCGACCAGACCGCCGACACCGCCCCGCCCCGGCTCGTGGTGCCGTCCGCGTCGGAGGAGGAGCCCGACTTCGTGCGCGAGGTGCGGTCGGCCATCGAAGAGCACCTTGCCGATCCGGATCTGAGCGTCGAAGAGCTGGCGAGCGCCGTGGCCGTGAGCCGGTCCACCCTCTACCGCCGGCTCAAGGAGCACGTCGACCAGACCCCTTCCCAGTTCATCCGGCAGGTGCGCATCGAGCACGGCGCCCGGCTCTTGCGGGAGGGCGAGGGCACCGTCAGCGAAGTCGCCTACGCCGTCGGGTTCGAGAGCCTCTCCTACTTTAGCAATCAGTTCCGCGAGCATAAGGGCCAGTCGCCGTCCGCGTACGTCGAGGCGGTGGAATGAGCAAGCACGTCCTTGAGGGTGTGATTCTCCGAACAGTGGGGTACCCGGCGTATTTCGTGCGGTGTATCTTCCAGTTCTTGATACGCACTACGAAATACGCAATAGCTCCCCTCGGTCGCCTCCATCGGACCTCCTTCGGCCGCCGTCCAACATATCCGGCAGAGACTGCAACATGTGTGAAAGCGTTTCTGCGCGGCCTCCGGTAGGCTGAGAAGCGCGTCGGGTCGAAGGACGGCCTCGTTTCGCCGAATGTGCGCCCAGCCCCCCTCCCCTCCGGACTGCCTCATCTGCTCCCGCCTTCGCGTGTCCGGATTGCTCCGACTCTTTCGTGTTGTATCGTGAGGGTGTCTCTCATCAGTGAGGATGAAAATACCTTCTCTGACGCCCCCCTGCCCCCCTTTCGGCGAGCCAGCGGAGGAAGGAGGCCTCAGGCGGGCCTTGACCCGCGCTCTTACCTCCCTCCCCTCCTGCCCCTCGATTTCGAGCTGCACCGCGCAACCGTCCCGAGCCATCCAGCGCCATGATGCCGCCTCGTCCTTCTCGCTTCCGCCCTGCCTTATTGACGACTCTGACCTCCGCCACGTTGAGTGAGAAGCAGACGGCTCCATTCACCCAGAAGTAGAGTAGGAGCCCGTCCGGCATATCGAAGCCATGAAACAGCGTCTGCTCCCCGTCTCCGCCAGTCCGAAACGAATTGGGGTTGCCTCGTTCAGCTCTTAGCTTTTCAAAGGCATGCCCGATCAACATTGGTGTCCCACCATCTTAACATTCATTTCAGTTCCATGACCCTGTTCCCTTCGACCTCTCTTCGCTCCTGGATCCCTCTTCTCTGCGCAGGCCTCCTGGTTCTACTGGCCGGTCCCGCTGCGGCCCAGACGCCCGCCGCCACCATTGAGGACGACGGCGGGACGGTCGTGCTGGAATCGTACGCCGACGGGGCGCTGCTGGCGCCCGGCACGTTCAATACCGGCACCATTCCCACCACCGGAGCCGGCACGCGCCTGATGTGGCATCCGGCGAAGGCGGCCTTCCGCGCCGGGCAAGTAAATGGCTCGCAGTGGGACAATGTGGGCAAGCATTCGGTCGCACTCGGCCTCGATACGAGAGCTACCGGCGAACAGACCATAGCATTGGGCGATGGGGCAACCGCCAGTGCAAATAATGCTGTGGCATTGGGGTTCGATACGGCCGCAAATGGCTTCAATACCACAGCGATGGGCAATAACACTACTGCCAATGGCGGGATAGCCGCGACAATGGGCTACTTCACGGTCGCCGATACAGATAGGTCGCTTACAATTGGCGAGTACAACGACAGAAACCGAGGGAATGACGATAACTTAAACTCGACCGGTCCCCTCTTCGTCGTCGGCAATGGCAGCAGCGGCAGCCGCTCCGACGCTCTGGTCCTCGAACAGAGTGGCAACCTCATCACCAGCAGCACGAGCACCTTTTCCGACCGCCGCCTCAAGACGGCCATCGAGCCACTCGGCGACGGCACGCTGAAGAAGCTCGCGGATGTCCGCCCGGTCCGCTACGAATTCAAGAACCAGAACACCCATCCGGCCGGTGAACAGATCGGCCTGATCGCGCAGGACGTCCAGAAGGCATTCCCCGAACTGGTGAGCGGCGAGGACGACGAACACCTGTCGTTGTCGTACTCGAAGTTCACGGCCGTTCTCCTGAAGGGCCTCCAGGAGCAGCAGACGCAGATCGACCGGCAGCGGGCCACGATCGACTCGTTGAGGGAGCGTGTTCAGGACATTGAGGACGTGAAGAAGCGTCTCGCCATCGTCGAAGCCCGGCAGGAAGCCGGCGCGAGCCGTGCGGCGGGCTGGACCGGCGGGCCCATCGGGCTGCTCCTCGCGGCCCTCCTCGGCGGCCTCGTCACGGCGGGCGTCCTTCGCTTCCGTACATAGATCCCGTTCGAAATTGGGGCTCCATTCCCGAATCGTTAGCATGTCGAAAGAACGTTCGAACACGCGGACCACCTTCCATCCCTCTCGTTCATTATTGTCTCTATCGCTCCATGTCCCGCTTTTCCTTACTGCCTCTGCACACTTGGCTCGCTTTGCTTTGTGTGGGGCTTTTGACCCTGCTGGTCGGCCCCGCTGCGGCCCAGACGCCCGCCGCCACGATTGAAGACGACGGCGGGACGGTCGTGCTGGAATCGTACGCCGACGGGGCGCTGGTGGCGCCCGGCACGTTCAATACCGGCACCATTCCCGCCACCGGGGCTGGCACGCGACTGATGTGGTACCCGGCCAAGGCCGCCTTTCGCGCCGGGCGAGTCGGCAAAAGCAAGGACGGTACACAGTGGGATTCGTCGAAGGTTGGTTCCTACTCCGTCGCCTTCGGTGTTGACACGAAGGCGAGCGGGTCGGGGGGTGTCGCGATGGGAAATGAGTCGGTTGCCTCCAATGATTGGGCAGTGGCACTCGGCTTTCAAACGACTGCGGGTGGGGCGTACGCGATGGCAACAGGAGAGGGGACAGTAGCGAGCGGCATCGCCTCCGTGGCCATGGGGGACGGTACAACCGCAAGCAAGTTTGCGGCCACGGCCATTGGAGGCGGAACGACGGCCGATGAAGGGGAATCTCTCGTGACCGGAGAATGCAACGCTACGACGACCGGCCATCTTCTCGTCGTGGGAAATGGATCGTATGACTTTGCTTCCAATAGTTGCGATAGTACAAGCGACGCACTGCTGCTCGATAGAAACGGCAACCTCACGGTCAGCAGCCAGAATACCTTCTCCGATCGCCGCCTCAAGACCGACATCGAGCCGTTGGGCGCTGGAATACTGCAAAGGCTCGCCGAGGTGCGCCCGGTCCGCTACGAATTCAAGAACCAGGAGACCCATCCGGCCGGGGACCAGATCGGCCTGATCGCGCAGGATGTCCGGAAGGAATTTCCGGAACTGGTGAGCGGCGAGGACGACAAACACCTGTCATTGTCGTACTCAAAGTTCACGGCCGTCCTCCTGAAGGGCCTCCAGGAGCAGCAGACCCAGATCGACCAACAGAACGACCAGATCGACCGGCAGCGGGCCACGATCGACTCGTTGAAGACGCGCGTTCAGAAAGTTGAGGACGTGCAGGCGCGCCTCGCCGAACTGGAAGCGGAGGTGCAAGACCGCTCCGTGTGGGCGGGCGTGCCGGGCTCCGGGTTCGGCCTCGGCCTCCTCCTCGGCGGCCTGCTCGCCGCAGGCCTCCTCTGGCGCAGCCGCTCGTGAGCAGCGAGCTCTTCTCCTCTTCGCGTCTTCGCACCGCGATTCTTTTCCGCCATGCAACAGTTGCTTCGCGCCCTTCTCCCGCTGCTGGTTTGTCTCGGCGCTGTGTTCCTGGCTGCGCACACTGCTTCCGGCCAGGGGATCAAACTGAAGAATGGATCCACCTTGAGGGTACAGAACAGCGCCTCGCTCAACCTGCGGGGCGATACGCTGGACCTCGGCGGTCCCGGCACCGCTGCCCGCCTCGATGAGCAGGGCGCCAGTCGGGTGATCAACGGCGTGCTCACGGCCACCCGGTCACTCAACAGCCCCACCAACGTCAACGTGGCCGGGCTGGGGGCTGCGATTACGGCGAGCGTTGACCTCGGCGACGTGACCGTGACGCGGAACTACGCGGTGCAGACGGGTCTCGGCGGCAACGAATCGATCGCGCGCTACTACGACATCTCGCCGTCGCAGAACAACAGCGGCCTCAGCGCCACCCTCACGCTCGGCTACAACGACGCCGAACTGAACGGGCTCGCCGAGGTGGACCTAAAGGTGTTCGGCTCGACGGACGACGGCACGACCTGGATCCGCAACGGGCGCGTCCGCCAGGATCCCGCGGTCGACACGGTGCGGGCCGACGGCGTCCGGTCGTTGGGCCGGGCCACGCTCGGGGTGTCCTTGGCGCCGGTGTACGTCGACAGTAGCGCGAGCGGGGCGGAGACGGGAGCCACGTGGGCCGACGCGTTCACGGATCTGCAGGCCGCCATCGACAGCGCCACGGCGCGCGAGGAGCTCTGGGTGGCGGCCGGCACCTACACGCCTGCCAGTGCCAGCGACAGCATTGCGTTTAGCGGAGCGAAGGACAGCCTCAAGATCTACGGCGGCTTCGACGGAAGCGAGTCCACGCGGTCGGGGCGCGACCCGAAGGCCAACGTGACGACGCTCTCCGGCGACGTGGACGGGGATGATGGATCCCCCTCGTTCGGGCAATACGATTCCTCTACATCTCACCTCTCGGGCGACAACAGCAACCACGTTCTCTTTCTGGACGGCACCACCGGCGGGGGCATTACGAGTGCAACCGTCATCGACGGCGTGACCGTTCGGGCCGGCTTGGCCGACGGACCTGCTTCTGCGGATAGCCTCGGGGCAGGCCTCTACTGCGATGGTTCCGGATCGGGGAATGAGTGCAGCCCTACGCTCCAGCGCGTTCTCTTCAAGTTTAATGAAGCCAAAAAACAGGGAGGTGCGCTCTACATTGACGGTGGGAGCGGTGGCACCGCAAGCGTAGAGATCAGGAACGCAGCCTTCCTTGGGAATACGGTTCCTGGTCCGGCTAATGCTTCGCCTGATCGGGGAGGGGCCGTCCACAATCGGGGTGCGAGTCCGACGCTGTCGAACGTCGTGTTCTATAAAAATTTCGCTGACGTGAGCGGCGGGGCCTTCTACAACAAGGGCCTGAGTGGTGACGCGG
Source organism: uncultured Salinivenus sp. (assembly GCA_964612165.1). Lineage (GTDB taxonomy): Bacteria > Bacteroidota > Rhodothermia > Rhodothermales > Salinibacteraceae > Salinibacter. Next base: position 6,936 of record CAZTDC010000031.1, on the reverse strand, counting down.
CCCAGCCTACATTCACGAATGCGACGTTCACGGGAAACTCCTCATTTGGGTCCGGCGGGGCCATTGTCAACGACGGTAGCAGCGGAACGGCCGATCTTCGGATTGAAAACACGGTCCTGCGAGCCGACACCGCCGACGTCAATTTCAATAGCACGGGCGACGGAGATGAGGTCAACAACACCGGCAGCAATGCCTCCTTGACGGTTACCCATTCCATCGTCGACGGTGGAACGGGAGCAGATGGCATCTTCAGCACCAATACCGACACCACATATCTGGACGAAAGTGGGGCGAGTGTTAGCTTCTCCAGCAGCACGAATCTCAACCAGGACCCGCTATTTCTCAATTCCGATTCCCCGTTTGGGAGCGACGGCACGTTCCGAACCGCCGACGACGGCGTCAATCCCGTGTTTGCCTCCCCGGCCCTCGACGCGGGGGACAACAGCCTAATCAGCCTCGCGACGGACATTACCGGGGTCACTGAACGCACACAGGACGACGACGCCAGCGGCACGGCCACCGTCGACATTGGCGCCTACGAGAGCGTGCCGTCCTCTGCGATCATTTACGTGGACGCCGACAATACCTCCGGCACCCAGGACGGCACGTCCTGGAGCACGGCGTACCCCGACCTCCAGCTCGCGCTCGACGCCGCCACCTCTGACAAGGAAATCTGGATGGCGGAGGGCCGCTACACGCCGGCCAGCGAAACCGACAGCCTCGCCTTTACCGGCGCAAAGGATGGCGTCAGAATATACGGCGGCTTCGATGGCAGCGAGTCGAGCCGGTCGGCGCGCGACCCGGAAGCGAACGTCACGGTGCTCTCCGGCGACGTGGGCAACGACGACGACACCACCAGCACCGGGGTGACACCGTCAGCCGCCGACATCAATGGATCCAACGCCAATCACGTGCTGTGGCTCGACGCCACTTCGTCGTCAATCACGGACAGTACCGTGATCGATGGCGTTACCGTTACGGGGGGGCAGGCCGATGGGGCCCTTGCCGAAGGAGGGGGATTCTACTGCGAAGCGGACAACGGTGAACGCTGTAGCCCGGTGCTCTCGAACGTCGTATTTGCGGGAAACACGGCCACCTCCGGCGGAGCCATGTTTAACAACGGCGCTGGGGCGAGGAGTAGCCCGACCATCCGGCAGTCCACGTTTGCCGGCAATGACGCCGCCTCCGGGGGGGCAATCTACAACGACGCCGATCCGAGTGGAGTCAGTAGTCCGCAGATCACGAGCACTGTCTTTGTGAATAACGGCGAATCCGGATCTGGGGGAGCGATCTACAATGACGGCCAGAATGGCGTCTCCGCACCGACGATTATCGGGGGGACCTTCGCCGCCAACTCGGGTTTCCGTGGAGGCGCGATTTTCAATGCAAACGCTGATAATCCGGAGATTGCAAACACCATTCTATGGGGAAATCAGGCCTCCGATTCTGGCGATCAGGTCTACAATGATGGGGGAACGTCGCCGACGTTCGTCCACTCGATCATAGAAGGCTCGGGCGGAAGTGCCAACTGGTCGGGGCCGGGGACCGACGGCGGGGGCAACCTCGACACCGCCCCCCTCTTCCTCGACGTCGCGAACGAAAACGTGCGCCTCAACTGGGCGTCGCCCGCAATTGAGGCGGGCAGCAACACCGCCCTCGACACCACTGGCAACGACACTCAGGACATCACGGACGACCTGAGCGGGGGGGCCCGCGTACAGGGCGACAGCGTCGACATCGGCGCCTACGAGGGCGGCGACGCCCCCGGATCGGTCATCTACGTCGATGGCGGAACGGGGAAAGACACCACCACCTACGGCGGCAGCTGGGGCACGCCGTACCGCACGCTGCAGGCCGGCCTGTCGGCCGCCGCCAATCGCGTCGCGGCGGGCCGCCCCGTCGACTCGGCAAACGTCGCAACGAACGTGTATTATCCCGACGAGGGCCCGGGTATCGCCGACGGCGACTCGACGGCGAGCTTCTCGGTGAGTGACAGTGTGCGCGCGATTGGGGGGTACCCCTCGGGCGGTGGAACGCGAGACCCGGAGGCGAACCCGACGGTCCTCTCGGGCGACATCAATCAGGACGACACCGATCCCGACGGGGACGGCATCATCGCCACGGCGGGCGACCGAGTGGGGAACAACAGCCTCCACGTGCTCACCGCGTTGACTGCGGAAGAGGCGATCGTTGAAGGGTTCGTTGTTACCGCCGGCCAGGCCGACGGCACGGGCACGGCGGCGAACGGCGGCGGCATGCGCATTTCCAGCGCTGGGGACGAGGTTAGAGTCCGGCGGTCCCGCTTCGTGGGGAATGGAGCCACCGGACACGGAGGGGGACTCCGGGCAGAGGGGGGGATAAATGTTGTCGTCAGCACAGACTTTCGGGGAAACGCCGCGGGGGGGCGAGGCGGAGGGATGAGTGTCTCGTCATCGCCAATAAGCTTACTCGTCGGGTCGAAGATTGAGTCCAACACGGCAGCGGTCGGAGGCGGTGGGGTCTCAATCCTCGATTCGAACGTCAGAATGAGGTTGTCGTCTCTGTTCGGAAACAGCGTGAGCGGGACCGGAGCAACGGGAGGCGGCGTGTGGGCGGCGGGGAATCAGCCGGTCGCGATCTTCAACAGTGTCATGTCCGGCAATACGGCCCCCGATGGCGGCGGGGTGCACGTCGCCACCGACACGGCGACGGCCGTTACCAACGTCAGCTTCAGCAACAACGAGGCCAGCACCGCCGGCGGGGCCGTGCTCGTTGACAGCACGACCAACACGCGGGCCTATCTCCAAAACGCCATTCTGTGGGGGGACACCGGACCGAGCGGTAGCGAGGTGCAGGTGGCCTCCGACGCGACGGTCACCGTGAGCGCCCCGTCGATCGTGGAGGGGGCCGGCGCCGGAATCGCCGGAGCGGGCACTGTCGAGGCAACGAGCACCGACACCCTCTCCGCCGCCCCCTTATTCGTAGACGCCGACGGCCCGGACGACACGCCGGGGACGGCCGACGACGATCTGCGACTCAACTGGGCATCCCCCGCCATCGACCGGGGCGACGGGGGCGTACGGGTGGATCCCACCGATACGAACTCGGATCGTATTGGGCAGGAGTCCGTCGATCTAGCCTTCAATGACCGCGTCCGCGGGTCCATCATTGACCTCGGGGCCTACGAGGGCGGAGCGGCCCCAAGCAACACGACCGTCGTGTATGCCGACTCGGCCACCGGGGCCGACGCCGATAGCAGCGGGGGCTCGTGGAGCGACCCGTACCGCACCGTGCAGGCGGCCCTCGCGGCGGCGCGCAATGCGAAGCGGGCGACCGGCAGCGTGCTGTTCGAGGAGGTGTGGGCGGCCGAGGGCACCTACTATCCAGACGAGGGACCCGGCCTCACGCCCGACACGACGGCCGCTCACTTCGCACTCATCGACGGCGTGGGGATATACGGGGGCTTCCAGAACGGGGACTCCTTTAGCCAGCGCGATCCGGATCCGGCCACAAACGGGACGGTCCTGAGCGGGGACATCGATCAGGACGCTGACACGTCGGGCAACAGCCGGCACGTGGTGCGAGGGGGACAACAGGACCTCTCGCGCAAGGCGGTCCTGGACGGATTTACAGTGACCGGCGGGAATGCCGTCGGGGAGAATCTGGGATTCGGGGGCGGAATCCAGTTCTTTGCCTTTGGCCTGGACGTGACCCCCACGCTCCGCAACCTGCGAATTCGGAACAACGTGGCGGAGTCAGGAGGAGGATTGGCTGCTCGAGCCTCCGGAACGGATGGAGGGACGATCCGCCCCCTCCTCGTCGACGTTGACTTTATTGGCAATTCGGCGACGAGGGCAGGAGGGGGCTTCGGACTTGGAAGCGGGGCCGGAACGGCCGCCCCCGACCTCCTGAACGTACGGTTTCTGGGCAACGAGGCCCAGCAGGCGGGGGCCTTTGCGATGGGAACCGGCGGCGAAGGGACGACTGCGCCGACAATGGCCAACGTGCTCGTGAGCGGCAACGAGGCGCCGGCCGACAGCGCGGCGGTGGTCTTCCGAAATGGAGGAGGCACCCTGGAGCCGACGTTGGTAAACACGACGTGGGGACGGAACGCCGCTTCCGCCGATAGTCTGGGGGTGCTGGTGGATGTGCGCGGTGAGTCGAGTGGGACGGACGTGCAACTCGCGAACAGCATCCTTTGGGGCAACGCCGCTCGCTCGACGGTTGGGGATCTGACTGGGACCGTGACGATCGACTCCAGCGTCGTGGAGGGCGGCTGGGGCGGAACCGGATCCGGGGTGGTGGACGCGGACCCGCGCTACGCCAACGCGGCGGGCCCGGACGGGACCGCCGGTACGCCCGACGACAGCCTGCAGGTGCTCGGCACCTCGTCGGCCCTCAATCAGGGAGGGGCCAGCCGGTTGCCGCCGGACGTGGCAGATGTGGATGCGGACGGAGACTCCACGGAGGTGCTTCCGGAGGATCTCGGCGGCGGTCCACGTGTGCTGACGGGCCAGGTCGATGCCGGGGCCTACGAGGGGGCTGCGTCGCCGTCGGCCATCCCCGGGACCGTGACGAACGTGGCCGACAGCAGCGCCGACTTGGCCGGAATGGTGGTGCCGTACGCCCCATCGGTCAGCGTGACGTTCGAGGTGGTGCGGACGAGCGACGACACGACAAACACATTCAGTTCCGCGTCGTCCATTTCGGGCTCCGACTCGGTGCAGGTAAGCGTGACGGCCGATAGTCTCCGGCCACAGACCGAATATGCTTACCGCCTGGTGGCGGACAACGGCACCCGCTCGACGACGAGCCCAGCGGACACGTTCATGACGACATCGACCCCACCGGTAGCGACGGCCGATTCCGCCTCCTCCATCGCCGACAGTAGCGCGACGCTGAACGGCACGGTCAATCCGGGCGGGTCCGTCGCACGGGTGTACGCGACGCTCAAGGAGATTCCCACGGGCGACTCGACGTTCGCACCGATCGATACGCTGGACACGGACCTGCTCAGCGACCAGCCCGTCTCGGAAACGACACCGGACACCTTGCTGCCGGGCACGAAATACCGCTACGAGATTGTGGCGGCCACGTCGGTCGACACGGTAACGAGCGATGTGGCGTCGTTCGTGACAACGCCCTCGCCGCCAGTCGCGACGAGCGACTCGGCCTCGGCGATCGGGGACACCTCGGCCACCCTGTATGGCACGGTCAATCCGGGGGGGGGCTCGACCGAGGTTCGATTCCGGTACTACCCGACCGGACGCCCCTCGGCGGCCGACACGGCCCGCGCAGCCCCGAGTCCGGTGGACTCGACGGCCGATCGGGCCGTGAGTGCGACCGTCGGCGGACTGGTCTCCGGTACGGAATATGCCTTTGCCTCCCTTGCGGGCAACCCCGTGGACACGGTCGAGGCTTCTCCTAAGCAGTTTACGACCCTGACCGTCTCGCTCGTCGCCCCCGCGGACACCCAGCGGGCCGGCGCCGCGCAGGTCGACAAGACCACCGCCACCACCGAACTGACGTTTGAGAATCGGGGCGAAGCGACCTTGACTGAGCTGACCCCGAGCCTGGAGGGGCCGGCGGCGGGCGACTTCCAGATTACGGATTCGCTGGATGCACCCCTGCCTTCCGGCGAGTCCGACTCGCTGACTGTGTCGTTCGCTCCGACCGCCCTCGGGAAGCGGGCGACCCGCCTCGTGGTTACCTCGAAGCAGCAAGGCACAGATACGACCCAGATCGTGGGCCGAGGCGTTCAGCTGTCCGTGGATGCGGGTCCGAGCACCCGCGGGGAGGCGGCTGAGGTTGCCATCGTGGTGGAGGGGGGGCTCGTCCCAACCGCCTCGCGGCTTTTTGCCCGGAAGGGCGGGAGTGCAAGCTACCGAGGGATCGGGCTCTCGGAGGCGGGGACCGATCCGCTGCGGCTGGAGGGCGAGGTGCCGGCCGGGCTGGTGACGCCGAGAGGCGTGGACATTTACGCGGAGCTGGTCGGCCGGCAGGCCGACACCCTGCAGGTGCCGACCGCAGGGGCGGCCGGGCCGGCCCATCTCCCGGTCCAGTTTGACAGCCTATCGGCGCCCTTTCGCCTTGAGTCGGAGGCCTACCGGATGGTGACGGTGCCGGCCCGCCTGGAGGGGGGAACGAAGGCGGCCCTGCGCGGGGCGTACGGCGCCTACGACCGGTCGGTGTGGCGGGCCCTGCGCTGGGACGGGGGAAGTGAAGAATATCAGGAGTATCCGGATATTGACAGTCTACAGACAGGAGAGGCCTTCTGGCTGATCACCGCCGACGGGAGGGCCCCGACGGTCGGTCCGGGCCGGACGCCGAAGGCTGGGGGACCGAAAGAGATCCCGATAGAAGCGGGATGGAACCAGATCGGGAGTCCGTTCGGCTTTGCGGTGCCGTGGCCCGCGGTGCTGGACTCCTCCGGTGTGGACAGAGCGACGATTGACGGGCCGGTGGCCTACCGGGACAGCGGCGGGTACCGGCGGGGCCAGACGGTCTTGCGGGAGTGGGAGGGCTACTTTGTGTTCAGCGCCGAGGCGGACACCTTGGTGGTGCCGCCGGTGGGAGCAACCGCTAGCGACCAGGAGCCCAGCGGACCGGTGGCACTTGCCGGGAGCCCGCTGGCAGGCGGGCCTTCGGCAACCGACCTGGAGGGCGGCTCCACTGGGGCGACGTCCTCTCCCGGACGCTCCTCCGGTAACGGGCCCTCTTCCGGATCCTCGTCTCAGGAACCCTCCTCGCCGGGGGCTGCCTCTCAGGCCGGAGCTGCCCAGCAGGGCCTCTCCGGAGAGGGCCAGCCGGGCCAGGGGGCTTCCGGCCAGCCGCCCGCGAGGGGCGGGGGCCCGGACACAGGTGCGGCCGAGGAGGCGGCCCGCGCGGCGGAGGCCGCTAGGAAGCGGAAGACGAAGCGAAAGTCGGAGCCCCGGTACACGCTCCGCCTGACGGCTC
>CAZTDC010000030.1:0-17435 GCA_964612165.1 uncultured Salinivenus sp. | reverse complement strand
GGGCGGCCCGAATGCGGGTATCATCCGCAACGGTGGGACTGCCATCCTCCGAGGTTTCGAGCGGGACGTTGAAGTCCACCCGAATGAGGACTCGCTTGCCCCGCACAGTGATGTCGTCGAGGGTGAGCTTCGGCATAGGAGGAAAGACGATGATCGGGAGAGACGAGCGAGCCGCGGCACCGGTCCGACCGACAGCGGTCGAACCGGCATGGAGAAATCGGCTCGTGTTGAGACCGACAGAGCGGTTTAGGCGCGCTTCTGGAGCTCCTCGACCAGGTCGACGGTGCGACTGGCGTACCCCCACTCGTTGTCGTACCAGCCCACCACTTTCACCATAGAGCCGGTGGTCATGGACCAGGGAGCATCGTAAATGCAAGAGTGGGGATTGTGAATAATATCACGCGAGACGATGGGCTCGTCGCTGTACTGGAGAATGCCGTCGAGCTTTCCGGTGGCGGCCTCGTGGAAGGCTTTGTCCACGTCGTCGGTTGTCACGTCCTGCTCCACGGTGGCCGTGAGATCGGTGACTGAGCCGTCCGGGGTGGGCACGCGCATGGCCATGCCGTCGAGCTTGCCGTCTAGGTGAGGGAGGACGTCGCCTACGGCCTTCGCGGCGCCGGTGGTGGTTGGGATAATGGACTCGGCGGCGGTGCGGGCCCGTCGCAGATCGCTGTGCGGGCCGTCGACAATGTTTTGGGACGAGGTATAGGCGTGGACCGTCGTCATGAGGCCACTTTCGATGCCGAACGCGTCGTCAAGCACCTTCACAAGCGGAGCGAGGCAGTTGGTGGTGCAGCTAGCGTTGGAGACCACCTTCTCGTCGCCGGTGAGCACGTCGTCGTTGACGCCCAACACGACCGTCGCGTCTACTTCGCTCTTCGCGGGGGCGCTGATGACAACTTGATCGGCGCCGGCCTCCAGGTGCATCGACGCTTTCTCCCGGGTACGGAAGATGCCTGTCGATTCAATGACGACGTCGGCCCCGAGGTCGCCCCAGGGGAGCTTCGTTGGGTCTTTTTCGCTGAAGACCGGGAATCGATCGCCGTCTACCACGAGGGCATCGCCGTCGAGCTGGACCTCGCCCGGAAATTGGCCGTGCACGGTATCGTACTTCAAAAGAGTGGCGAGGGTCTCGGCGTCCGTGAGGTCGTTTACGCCAACGATGTCGAAGTTGTGATCCTCGCGCTCAAGAATCGAGCGAAAGCAGAGACGGCCGATGCGGCCGAATCCATTAATGCCGAGTTTGATAGACATAAGAGTTCCGGTCTGGGTTCGTAAGAGTCGACGAAGTCGATTCCGATGAAGGATGCGAGCCAATCCCCGTACCCGTGGTATCGTTCAAGAAAGGGGCAAAGTGGGGGCGTCGCAAGTCCTAACTTATAAAATATCGGCAAGTCAACTTGATAAAGATCGGGTGCAAAACCGCGCCCCCCAGGGGCCCACCCGGCGTGTCCGGAAACGAACGAGCCCCGGTGCGTTAAACTGAAATCGGTCCCACTCGGCCCACGAATCTACTAGGATTCTGGGGCGAGTTCCGCTCGCACGCTCGTTCACAATTATCTCGTTACTGGTTTCGTCGCATATGTCTGCTCTGAAAACGCCCGAAAAAACCTCTCGTCGCCAGGAGCTTCGCAGGAACTGGCTCGTCCAGTTGTACGCGTATGCCCTCCTGCTCTACGAGGAAAATCGCCAACTCGTGTACGGATTGGGCGTTGGGCTCCTCGTCCTAATACTGGCTGTTCCCGGCTACATGTACTATCAGCAGCAGCAGTCGAAGCAGGCCAACGAGATGTTGGGGAAGATTCTCCCAACCTACGAACAGGGCAACTACGAACAAGCCCTCAACGGCACGGCTCAGACGGCTGGGCTGCTCACCATCGCTGATGAGTACGGGGGGACGGACGCCGGCAATCTCGCGACATTCTACGCGGCAAATGCGCTGTATGAACGGCAGAAGTACGACGAGGCGCTCACCTACTACCAGCAGTTCGAGAAAAGCAATGACTTTATCGGGGCAAGCGCCTATGCCGCCGAGGCGTCGATTTACGAAAACAAGGACAACATTCAGAAGGCTGCAGAACGCTACGAGCAGGCCGCGTCGCAGTACCAGAATAAGCTGACGGCCCCTCGGTTCCTCATCGAAGCGGGAGAAGCCTACGAGGAAGCGGGTGATTACGAGTCGGCCGAGCAGATGTATCGCCGGTTGAAAGAGAACTACCCCGATTCCGATCAGGCCGAGGACGTTGAACGCTATCTCGCTCGTGTGAACGCCCGGCAGGAGAAATCAGGATCTTGATGGCGTTCCTGTGGCGTAAACCTTGCTCTGACCCCTAAAACTCGTCTGATCCCTTCGGCGGAGTTTGGTCCAGGTTGAGAGTAGTGGTTTTCCTTATTCTGGCGCTGATTGCTGTTGCCGTGGAAATAGGCAGCAGGAGATGCGTCATGTTCTGACGCGTCAGGGGATGATTCACTCTGTTGTGCTGGCTCACTAGGTTTAGGTCGTCCCTTTCCTCGTCGTTACCGGCTTTGTAGATTGAGCATCCCACTGTCATGCCCACCGTTCTCGTGGTCGACGACGAGGCTAGCATCCGCCGCACACTGCGGGAGATCCTCGAGTATGAGGATTATGCGGTGGAGGAAGCCGAGGATGGCGAGGAGGCCCTCTCGGCCCTTCAGGAAAATCAGTACGATCTGGTGCTTCTGGACGTGAAAATGCCGCAGGTGGACGGGATGGACGTCCTCGAAGAAATCTCCTCTGGGGACGCGACGGACCTGCCGGTGGTCATGATTAGTGGCCATGGCACCATCGAGACGGCCGTTGAGGCCACGAAGCTTGGGGCGTACGACTTCATTGAAAAGCCCCCTGATCTGAACCGGCTTCTGGTGACGGTCCGAAACGCCATGGACCACGGCGAACTGGAGGTGAAGAACCGGCGCATGCGCCAGACCCTCAGTGAGCAGAGCACAGGGGATCTTCCCCCCATCATTGGGGAGAGTGAGCCCATTCGGGACGTGAAGGACACGATCGACCGCGTGGCGCCGACCGAGGCGCGTGTTCTCATTTCCGGGGAAAATGGCACGGGCAAGGAATTAGTTGCCAAGTGGCTTCACCACGGTTCCGCCCGCGCCGAGGAGCCGATGGTAGAAGTCAACTGTGCAGCCATTCCCAGTGACCTCATCGAGAGTGAATTGTTTGGGCATGAGAAAGGGGCTTTTACCGGCGCAACCCAGCAGCGCATCGGCAAATTCGAGCAGGCGCACGAGGGGACGCTCTTTCTCGACGAAATTGGCGACATGAGCCTCTCGGCGCAGGCCAAGGTACTGCGCGTCCTTCAGGAAGACAAGATTGAACGAGTGGGTGGCGAGCGCAGCATCACGGTGGACGTGCGGGTGATCGCTGCGACGAACAAAGATCTCTTAGAGGAGATTGAGGAGGGCCGCTTTCGTGAAGATCTATACCATCGGATCGGGGTCATTCTCATAGATGTGCCGCCCCTTCGCCACCGACGTGAGGACATTCCGCTCCTCACAAAGCATGGAGCAGAACGGCTGGCTCGCCGCAATGGGCTTCCCCCGAAGACGTTCACCGATGAGGCCCTCGAACGCCTCCAGAATTACGAGTGGCGCGGCAACGTTCGGGAGCTTTATAATGTGGTCGAGCGTCTCCTTATTCTTGTAGAGGACGACACCATCGGGGCGAGCGACGTGGAGCAGTTCGTGCGGCCCGGAGGGGCAGGCGACGGTCCGACGCAGCAACTGATCGCCACCTACGACGATTTCACGGAGGCCCGCGATCAGTTCGAAAAACGCTTCATCCAGCACAAGCTTCATGAGCATGACTGGAATGTAAGTCAGACGGCCGAAACGATTGGCATACAACGCTCCCACCTTTACAATAAGCTCAACAAGTACGGCATTGAACGTGAGGAGTAGCGCCGATCGGCTTTCACTCCTTGCGCCCATGTCTGTACCGGCTCTCATCCAATCGAGTCATCCTGCTGTGGATGCACCTTTTCTCGACGTAGACGGTCTCGTAAAACAGTACGACACGGGCGGGGAAGAACCGCTCACCGTGCTAGACGACCTTGACGTGACGGTGGAGGAGGGAGAGATTGTGGCGGTCGTAGGAGAGAGCGGAACGGGAAAGTCAACCTTGCTGCACCTTTTGGGGGCGCTCGATCGGCCTACCCAAGGCACGGTCCGATTTCAGGGAGACAACCTCTTCGACAAGAGCGACGAAGAACTGGCCACGTTTCGCAACCGGACCGTGGGGTTTGTCTTCCAGTTCCATCACCTACTGCCAGAGTTCACAGCGCTCGAAAACGTCGCCATGCCGGCGCTCATTCAACACCGGTCGCTGGATGAGGTGCGCCCTCGTGCCCGGGAACTCCTCGCTCTACTGGATTTGGCCGATCGGGCTGACCACCGGCCCGATTCCCTATCAGGAGGGGAGAAGCAACGGGTGGCTGTTGCCCGGTCTCTCATGAACGAGCCCGCTCTTGTCCTCATGGACGAGCCAACGGGCAACCTTGACGCGCGGACGGCCGAGCCGCTCCACAAGGAAATCGAACGCCTAAGCCGGGAGATGAAGCAGACCTTCGTGTTGGCGACCCACAATCCCTCGCTGGCGACCGTCGCTGGGCGCGTTCTTCGGTTGGAGCATGGCCAACTGCATGATGCGGGACCGGTCGAGGAGCTTGCTGTGACAGAAGGGGTATCGGAGAAAGAGTGAGGCCCTATTCGGGTGGAAATAACATTTTAGAAACAGTGAAACACCGGCCTAGGACGGCTGGTTCGAGCGACCCTCGTGATCCCCTACAACCGGGTGCGGTCTATGGCCTCGATTGATTCCCTTCCGCTCTTTCCACTCGACCTCGTTTTGTACCCCAACGAGCGCCTTCCTCTTCACGTCTTTGAAGAGAGATACAAAGACCTGTCCCGCTACTGTCTCGACCACGACGTGCCCTTCGGCGTCATTCGAAGCGAAGACGACTCCCTCGCCGACGTAGGCACGACGGCTCGCATTGAGGAGGTCGTCAACCGTTATGATGACGGGCGTCTCGACATCGCCGTGCAGGGAGAGGAGCGCTTTCGGGTATTGGCGGTACATGAAGAGAAGAGTTACAAAACCGCTGACGTCTCGCTTCTGGAGGATGAGGACGAACGGCTTGATCTCGACCTGAAGGAGCGCGTTATTACACAACACATGAAACTGCTTGAGCTGGCGGGGCGCACCGTTCGCCCCGACCTGTACGAGAATGTCGAGTACCTTTCCTACGTTCTGGCCCAGAATGCCGCACTTGATGGAGAGCAGAAACAGGAATTGCTTGAGCAAGCGAGTGAGAACGAACGCATCCGCTATCTGATCGACCACTTCGAGTCGCTCATTCCACGGGTTGAGGAGAAGGAAGACGTGAATCGGCGCATCCGCTCGAACGGACACTTCAAGGATTTTCCGCCGGAAGAGGTTTAGGGCTCGGGGCCGGCGCGCCGCATCGGTTTTCACCACGGACGATCCGCTGTCACATGTCACAGATTGGACCTTATTCACTCGCCAGTATTGAGACCGGGCGTTTTGGGCTCGATGGAGGGGCGATGTTCGGGATTGTGCCGAAGCCACTTTGGTCGAAGCGGATCGAACCCGATGCGGAGAATCGAATTCCGCTCCACATGCGCAGCCTCCTTTTGGAGGGAAAGGAACGACTCATTTTGATCGACGTGGGGGTTGGGGACCTTTTTGAAGGAACGAAGTACGAAGAGATTTACGCTGTCGATCGAGAGTACGCGACCCTCGAAGAATCGCTTTCCGAAGAGGGACACTCACCAGCGGATGTCACGGATGTTATCCTGACCCATCTTCACTTCGATCACAGCGGAGGCAGCACTCGTCAGTCTGGTAACGAGCGAGTTCCGACGTTTCCCAACGCGACCTATCATGTACAGAAGGCGCATTGGGAATGGGCAACTGATCCCAATCCCAAGGAAAAGGGATCCTTCATACAGGAGGCATTTATGCCCCTCGAGTCGGCTGGGCAGCTTCACTTGGTGGAGGGGGCGGGAACCCTGTTTCCTGGCATTTCCGTGGATCTCGCCCACGGACACACAGAGTCTCAACAAATCGTTACAATTGCCGGCGATAAGACCACATTGGTGTACGTCGCCGATCTGCTTCCGACCTCTCACCACCTTCCGCCCGCTTGGACGATGGCGTACGACATTCGTCCCCTCCAGACAATCGAAGAGAAGGGAGAGTTTCTGCAGCAAGCCGTTAATGCAGGGTGGGATTTGTTCTTTGAGCACGATCCAGACGTTGCCGTGGGAACCCTTGAGCAGGAGGAGCGCGGCATAAAGGTTGTTGATCCCCGCTCAATTGACGATCTTTGAGAGCAGAACTGAACGGAAAGGTATTTTCACTATCTGCGTGTTCCAGTTTCTGTACGATTTATGAGTGATCCAGAATCCATCGATTCGCTGGACGATGCTCACGAAACAGTGTCTTCCGTCTATCATGACTTGAACAATCCGCTTTCCATCATCTCCGGAAACGCACAGTTTCTGCTTGAGATTGGCCGCGAGGAGGACCTGGACGAGCAGTTCATCTCCTCTGCTCAGGACATCAAAGAGGCCGCCCAACGGATGTCAAATTCGCTACAGCGGCTTACCAAGTTGAAGGAAGAGCTTAAAGAGGATGAGTGATTGGAAGCATATGGGCTGTTTTTCTCCAATACAAGAAAATAGATTACCGAGTTGGAAACGTTTGGAAAAACGCCCCATTCAAAAGGGGTGTGTTTATTGCACGCGTTGAACCTCCGCGTCTGACCAGTCGGCCGAATATTCCCGCTTTCGTCTGTCCTTCCTAGCAAGTCTCTACGGTTCAACTGAGTGAAATTGATACTGATATAGCATTTTAGTATGGGCGGACTGGGTCGTAGCTCTCGGAAGTGCGGTCCAGTCAAACTGGATTGAGCCGAAAAGGCGCTGTTCCAGAAGTTTCCCTTGTCTGTTTCCCAGTATGAGACTAGTTTCTGCCATGATGCACGATTCTCGAATTCCTTTGGGGCAGTATCTTGCTTCGTTCGTGGGGGTTTTCCTTCTGACGTTTGGCTTAGCTCTTCCCGCGAACGCGCAACTTGGAGAGTCGACGGCTCTGTTCCTTCGCATTGAGCCAGATAGCCGGTCGGCGGGGATGGGAAACGCTGGGGTCGCCGTGGCAGACAATGCAAACGCTATGTTTTGGAATCCTGCAGGGCTGGCGTTTCAGAATAACACACAGGTTGGCATCACCCACGCCAACTGGCTCCCAGAATTCGACGCTGGTCTCTTCTACGAATATCTCGTGGGGACCTACCACGTTGATGGGGTAGGCACCTTTGGCGGAAATGTAACGTACCTCAATCTTGGCCAGATTGAAATCCGAGGCCCAGAAGGACAAAGTCGGGGTACGTATAACTCCTACGAGCTTGCTGTAGGGGTGTCGTACGGGTACCAGGTGTCGAACCGTCTCGGATTGGGGACTTCGCTTCGGACCATCTATTCAAAGTTGTCCCCATCCACCGGAAATGTCGGAAGCGGAACTGCCGCAACCGTTGCCGGTGACATGTCGGTCTTGTACCGGACCGCTCCGTTTTCCCTGGGGGGGTCGGAGGCCACTCTTTCAACGGGCATGAATCTCGCCAACATGGGGGGGCGAATGAAATACGATAAGGACAAGCAGGCCCTCCCCATGAACCTACGGCTTGGCTATGCTCTCACAATTGACTTTGACGAGTACAACTCCTTAACCTTCGCAAACGATTTCAACAAGGCTCTCGTCAACGTTGAAGAGCAAGTCGCTGGAAGCGACACCTCGTACGTTGCAGATCCCTTTTACGAAGCGCTCTTTAGCTCATGGGGCGCAGCCCGTGGTGAACAGAATCAGTCTGGAAACGTCACAGAGTTGAGTGTTATTGAGCAGTTTACCGTCGGGGCTGGGTTTGAATACTGGTACAGTGACCTTTTCGCCCTCCGCACGGGCTACTTTTACGAGGATCCCGAGAATGGCAACCGCGAATTCTTGAATTTTGGGGCAGGTCTCCGCTACAATATTGTTGGTGTTGATATTTCTTATATATATACCTTGGAAGAAAACAATCCGCTCGCGAACACCCTTCGGTTCTCCCTCTTGTTTGAGTTTCAATAGTGAAAAGCCTTCTTTAGATCAGTAGGAGTCTTCTTTAAAGGCTCCCGTGCGATTTTCCCCTGATTAGGGCCCTCTTTTTCAAAACACATTTCTCGTTTTGCTTATGGAGAAGGAAACGCGCGGTGATACTGAAAGAGCGGGTCTGGATTTTCTGTCACATCTTTCTTGTCTTACGATGATTGTTCCCTTCTCGTCACGTGATGTGCGGGACATGGAAAATGCACTTTTTCGATTTTCCACCCCCTTTAAGCGGCTCTTTGGAGTGGTAGTTGTACTGGGGGTCTTCCTGGCGAGTCCTGACTTTGCAGCGGCACAGTCCTATCAAGATCGGGATTCTCGGCTTCAGTCGGAGGACCTGCAACAAAATGAGGAGGTTTCTCCGTCAAATTTGCCTGATTGGGCCGAGCCCTCCCAACCTCGCGATCCGTCTGCCAGTTCGAATTCTAAGGGTATGGCTGCTCCTCCCCCTAACCCACCTGGTGATCCTCAGCAAGTCCCTGTAGACGGAGGCCTGGCGCTCCTTGCGGCGGCCGGCGCTGGATACGCTGCACGAAAGCTTAGTAAGGAGCAGGAAGACGACGACCTTCCCGCCTGACGTTCTGACCTGTCCATTTCGGGACGATCTGGAAAAAGGGGCGCTTTGGCGCTCCTTTTTCTATTTGGGTACGGGTTTTATTTGAAAAGAAGACCGGTACTGGGAGAACGTTGGCAAGTCGGCACGGGCTGGATAATCTGCCAGTCAACTCATACGTTACAATCCGGCCTGTTGACGATTTTCCTAGGTATGGTAAGCATTGTTCATTTCTCGCTAGAGCGGCGTTTGTGATGAGTGCGCAGTCTACTTCCTCCGAAGACGGGGATTTGCGTCGGCAGATTCTCGACACCGCGCGTCACCTGTTAGTGCGGGAAGGCTACCAGAATCTTTCGATGCGCAAGATTGCGGATGCCATCGGGTACAGCGCGACCAGCATCTATCTGTATTTTGATAGCAAAGATGCCCTGCTTCATGCTCTCATTCATGAGGGAATGATGCGCTTGCATGAGGACCTAGACGAGGCAGCGACGAATCACGCCGATGATCCCGTGGCCCGTCTTCGGGCGCTTTGCCGGTGCTTTATTGATTTTGGATTGGAGAATCCGGAGTATTTTGAAATCATGTTCCAGTTGCGTCCGGAGCGGATGGAGCGTTATCCCCCGGAGAAGTACAGACAGGCACGGAGCAATCTCGATTTTTTCGGGCGCGCGCTTGAGGAAGGGGAAGAGGAGGGTATTTTTGGAATTGAGGATGCCAAAGTTACGGCCAGTACCATCTGGGCCTCCCTGCACGGCACCGTTTCGCTTCTTCTAGCCGAGCGCGTAGATGTAAGTATTGAGCGGGAAACGTTCATCGAGACGGCGATCCGACATGCCATTCAGGGATGTCGGCGGTCGCTGGTTTCGTCATAGGGTTTTCCGTTCTGCACAGTTACCACACCATTTAGCCACAACTCTACGGCGCATGCCCGGACCGATACACACTTCTCCCGCCAACTCAGGATCTGCCGTTCTGGACAGAACACTCCCAGAACTGCTGTACGACGCCTGTGAGGAGTACGAAAATCCGCGCGCACTCAACCAGCCTACGGACGATGGATGGGAACCCCTCTCGCTCGATCAGTTCCGCGTACAGGCGGAAGAGACGGCGCTTGGCTTGCTCGACCTAGGATTGGAAAGAGGGGAGAAGGTCGCACTCCTTCTTGAGAGTGACGTCCCATTCTGCGTCGTTGACATGGGGTGCCTGCTTGCTGGCATTATTGACGTGCCGCTGTACTTGTCGAGCTCGGCGGATCAGATGACGTACGTGGCGGAACACGCTGAGGCGAAGGCCCTGGCGGTCGCAAACCCGAAGCGGTTACACCAGGCCGCCGAGATTCTCCCCGACCTGCCGGACATTGAAACGGTGATTCTCTGCGACCCGGATCCCGATACGGATTTGCCGAAGCTTCCCGAAGACGTGAAGCTAGTCACTCTTGATGAGGTTCGAAAACGGGGGCGAGAGTCTACTGACGATCAGGGCGCAGCCATTCAGGACCTTCGCAGCCAGATTGACCCCGACGACCTGGCGACGATCATCTACACGAGTGGCACGACGGGGCGGCCAAAAGGCGTGATGCTCTCCCACGAGAACATCTCCTTCAACGCCATCACGTCAGTGGGGGAACTGCAGGGCTTTGAAACGGGGGCGGAAGGGGAGGTCATTCTTTCCTTTCTCCCGCTAACCCACGTGTTTGCCCGCATGCTTCAGTATGCATATATGGCCGGAGGAGTGAGTATCTACTTCGCCCATCCAGACAATCTAGTAGACGTCCTTCCGAAGGTGCGCCCTACGGCCTTCGCTTCGGTGCCGCGCGTGCTTGAAAAGGTGTATGCGGGCATACGGAAGAAAATTATGGGTATGGAGGGGCTCCAGAAAACCATTGGGGAATGGGCGCTGGGCCTAGCGCAAGACTATCGAATCGATGAGGATATGTCCGCCTTTTATGAAATGAAGAGGGCCGTTGCAGATTGGCTCGTGTTTCAGAAATGGCGAGATGCGCTCGGGGGGAGAGTAAAGTGGATCGTCGTTGGTGGGGCCGCTCTCCAGCCCGACTTGGCCAACACCCTGGCAGCGGCCGGCATCACGACCCTTCAGGGGTATGGTCTCACCGAGACGAGTCCGGTAATTGCCTACACCCGTCAGGGGGACATCAAGCCGGGAACTGTTGGGGTGCCCTTGCCGGGGGTGGAGGTACGCATCGCCGATGACGGCGAGATTTTGACCAGGGGCCCGCACGTGATGCAGGGCTACTACAAGCGACCCGAAAAGAACGAAGAAGTGTTTAGTGGGGACGGCTGGTTTCATACCGGAGATGTAGGAGAGTTTGACGAGGAGGGAAACCTAAAGATTACCGATCGAAAGAAGGACCTTTTTAAGCTTTCGACAGGAAAATACGTGATGCCCCAGCCCATCGAGAACGAGCTGGGCAGCCAACCACTGGTCGACAAAGCCGTCGTCGTCGGGAGCGACAAAAAGTTTTGTGCAGCGCTCATCTTCCCGGCGGAGGATCAGGTGCGGGCGCAGGCCGAGGAGTTGGATCTTGATCCCGACCAGCCCTTTAAAGAACTGCTTCAACATCCCGACATTCTGGAGGCCTTCCGAGATCTCGTGGCCGAGGCGAACGAGGGCATGGACCACTGGTCCACCGTCAAACGATTCGCCCTTGTGCCGGATGATCTCACTATCGAATCGGGGTTGCTCACGCCGACCCTGAAGGTGAAACGGCCCAACATCCAAGAGACCTTCGCTCACGAGATCGACATGCTCTACTATGAGGACGAGCCCCCGAGCGAACCGACCGATCGTGGAGCGGTGATCGTACCGCTCTGAAAAGAATAGGTGTAACGTCGACTGGCTCGCTTTCCCGTATGCAATGAAAGCGGTTCCGTCCTTCTTGTCCTGAAAAGTTAACACCGTTAATCAATCCTCGCTCAACACTTGCCCGCTATGGAAACGACCAAGTCTTTAGATACCCGCTCGCTCGATCTGGCCACTCCGGCGACGCACTCTCCCTTCAGGACCGCCGCCGTCTTGGGGGCGGGCACCATGGGAGCGCAAATTGCTGCTCATCTTGCCAACGCTGGTCTGGAGGTGCATCTGCTGGACATTGCCCCCGACGACGGTGATCCCAATTCGATTGTCGAGGACGGCTTCCAGCAGGCCCGCGACGCCAGTCCCGATCCATTTTTCTCCGACGAGGCGGCCGAGCGTGTTTATCTTGGTAACTTCGATGACCATTTCGACCGAGTGGGGGAGGTTGACTGGGTCGTGGAGGCGGTCATCGAACGGATGGACGTCAAGCAGGACGTGCATGCCCGCATCGAAAAGCACGCCCGGGACGACGCGGTGATCTCGACCAACACGAGTGGCCTGCCCATCCACGAAATTGCGGAAAACTGCTCCGAGAACTTTAAACAGCGGTTCCTCGGGACCCACTTCTTTAACCCGCCCCGGTACATGAAGCTGCTGGAACTGGTACCGACGGACGCCACCGACCCGTCGGTGCTCGAACGCGTGGCGCAGTTTGGCCGGCTGCATCTGGGCAAGAGCGTTGTGGTGGCGAATGACGTGCCGTACTTCATTGGAAATCGCATCGGCATCTTCGCCCAGCTTGAGGCCATTCGGTACTACACCGACGGAGACTTCTCGATTGAGGAAATTGACACGCTCACGGGCAAGCTTGTGGGACACCCGAAGTCGGCCACGTTCCGGACCGCCGACCTCGTGGGGCTCGACGTGCTGGTGGACGTGGCGAACAACCTCTACGAGAAAGTCGAGGACGACGAGCGCCGCGAATCCTTCCAGGTGCCGGACGTACTTCAGAAGCTCGTCGACGAGGGGCGCCTCGGGGAGAAGACGAAAGAAGGCTTTTACAAAAAGGTCGACGATGAGATCAAGTCGCTGGATCCGGAGACGTTCGAGTATACGAGCGCGGAGGAAGAAGAGCTCGGTGACATCGATGCCATCGAAAACGCGGGCGACCTCACGGATCGGCTCCAGGCGATCTACCAGGACACCGGCCGAGCGGGTACGTTCTTCCGGGAGACGACGCTGGAGCTTCTTGGCTACAGTGCTCGCCGCATTGGTGAGATTACGGCGAACCCGGCCGACGTGGATCGGGCCATCCGATGGGGCTTCAACTGGGAGATGGGGCCGTTCGAAATGTGGGATGCCATCGGCTTTGAGACGGTCCTGAACGGCATGGCCGATCACGATGTCGAGGTTCCGGAGTGGATCGAGACGATGCAGGATCGGGGCCACGCGCAGTTCTACCGGACCGAGGACGGGCAGCGGTCGGTCTATGTCCCGAATGAAGGTGATTACGTAGCTGATCCGCGACCGAGCGACGAGTTGCGGCTTGCGTCCGTGAAGCAAGACGACTCGAACGAGATTTGGAGCAACGACGAGTCGGCCCTGCTCGACGTGGGCGACGGTGTGGCGCTCTTTGAGTTTCGGTCGAAGGCCAATACGCTGGGTCGCAACGTGATGATGGGCCTCAACGAGTCCATTAATCGCGTGGAGGAGGACCCGAGCCTACGCGGCATGATCGTCGGCAATGATGGGACCAACTTCTCCGTCGGCGCCAACCTCGGCGAGATGGCGATGGCTGCTTCGCAAGGTGCCTACGACGTAATTGAGCAGTACATCCAAGAATTTCAGGACACCGTGCAGCGGATCCGATACGCCGAGAAGCCGGTCGTAGTGGCTCCGCACCAGCGCGCCTTGGGGGGCGGCTGTGAGTTGGCGATGGCCTGTCCGCAGCCGGTCGCATCCGCCGAGACGTACATTGGCCTCGTGGAGTTGGGTGTTGGGCTCATTCCCGCAGGCACGGGCACGATGCGCATGGCTGCGAAGGCTTACAACGAAGCCCCCAATGATCGGCACAACACCATCCAGGAGCACCTGCGTCCCTACTTCGAGAACGTCGCGATGGCCGAGGTGGCCGAAAGCGCCGTGCAGGGCATTGAGATGGGTTACCTGCCCGAGTCCACGCAGCTTGTGATGCACGACGATCGGCGCCTTTACGCGGCCAAGCAGCGCGTTCTCCAGCTCAGTGAGGCCGGATACGTGCCGCCGGCGGTGATGAATAAGGTCAAGGTGCTCGGCGAGAAGACACTCTCGACCTTCAAGGTGGCGCTGATGCAGTACCGAGAGGGCAACTACATCACCGAGTACGACGAATTTCTTGCCACGAAGCTGGGCACGGTCATGACCGGTGGGAAGCTTAGCTCGCCGCAGGAGGTTCATGAGGACTACCTCATTGAGCTTGAGCGTGAAGTCTTCCTCAGTCTGTTGGGTGAGGACAAGACCCAGGCGCGAATCAATCACATGCTGGAGCACCGGAAGCCGCTTCGAAATTAGCATGGCGTTAGAACGTTGGAACGTTTAACGGTAAACGTTTCTGGGCACTCCTGACTCTTACAGCAGAGGAGTCTCCCACGCCGGTGCCAACCTGAACCCTCACATTTCCCAACCTTCAACGCAAAGATTATGGAAGCCAACAACGAAGCTTACATCGTAAGCAGTGTACGCACGCCCGTCGGCAAGGCCAATAAGGGCACACTCAGATACTACCGTCCCGAAGACCTCGGCGCCGAAGCTGTAAAGGGGGCCATGGGCCGTGTCGACCAGTTGGAGCCCGACATGGTTGACGACGTGCTCATGGGATGTGCCTTCCCCGAGGGCCCCCAGGGCATGAACGTAGGTCGTCTCATTGCTCAGAAGGCCGGATTGCCCGATCACGTGCCGGGGGCGACCGTCAACCGCTTCTGCTCGTCAGGCCTGCAGACCATTGCGCAGGCGTCCCAGCGTATTGCCACGGGCACGGCCGACGTGATTGTGGCCGGTGGGGCCGAGTCCATGAGCCAAGTGCCCATGAGCGGGTTTTTCTTCCAGCCCGATCCGGAGATGACGGAGGAGAAGATTGGGACTTATGTTTCGATGGGCATTACCGCCGAGAACGTGGCAGACCAGTACGACGTGGCGCGTGAGGAGCAGGACCAGTTTGCTCTTCGCTCCCACGAACGTGCCCTGGACGCTATCGACAACGGTCGATTCGAAGACGAGATCGTGCCCTTGGAGATTGAAGAAACTCACTACCAATCCGTCAACGGGCACAAGGGGGACACGACTACGATGGAGACCGAATTTACGGTTGATGAGGGGCCGCGTCGGGATACGAATCTGGAGGTCCTTTCCAAGCTGCCTGCTGCCTTCAAGAAGGGCGGGTCGGTCACCCCAGGCAACTCGTCGCAGCGATCCGACGGTGGAGCTGCGACCGTCGTGATGAGTGGCGACCGCGTCGACGAACTCGACGTGGATCCGCTCGGTCGTTTGAGGGGCTTCTCGGTAGCTGGTGTCGACCCAGAGCTGATGGGCATTGGGCCGGCCGAGGCCATCCCGAAGGTGCTGGACCAGACCGGTCTCGACCTGAGTGATATCGGGCTGGTAGAGCTCAACGAGGCGTTTGCGTCCCAGTCGCTGGCCGTGATCCGCGAGGTGGGACTTGATCCGAACATCGTCAACGTGAACGGGGGCGCCATCGCGCTCGGCCACCCGCTCGGCTGCACAGGTGCGAAGCTCACCGCCACGCTTCTCCACGAGATGATTCGTCGAGAGGTGCGCTACGGCATCTGCACGATGTGCGTGGGGGGCGGCATGGGGGCAGCAGGTGTGATTGAGAATCTGCGATTGTAAACTGGGTTCGGTACCCTAGATTCAAAAAGAACAGGGAGCAAGGGAGGGTGGACTGAGTGTTTTCGTCCATCATGCCTGTGCCCAGTCATGGACGCGAGACTGTTCCCGCGAAATTCTTGAGGGACAGGGCACCGGGGGCGGAGTCGGCTCCCGCGTGCCTCCGCCTCCGAACATGGGTCTCGCATTCGCTATTTGAGTTCCTGCTCCGGACGGCCAATCTTCATTCGGAGCAGAACTGGTGTGGACGTTTTTCGCACGCAGTATGTAGATTCCCAAAACATAACACCGTTAAGCGTGTTGGCTTAACAAGTTAACGGTGTTAATCCGCTTTGGCCGGTGAGTTTTTGTACTCCATCGGATGAGATGCCAGGGCGGCGTTGGATTTCGACTATGTGTCTAAAAATGAAGGAAGTTCGCTATGGATCTCCCGATGTTTGACGTGTTCGCGGGCATGCCGACGGTGGGGATTGTCGCCGGTGTGCTGCTGGTTTTGTTCGTGCTCGGTTACACCGGTGCCCCGCTGTGGCTCTGGGCTACGGCGGGCGCCGTGGGGCTATACGGTGGAGGGGTGTCGTCGCTCTGGGTCTGGATTCCGTATGGGGTGCTAGTGGCACTCTTCAACGTGCCGCCTATTCGACGGCAGTTGTCCGCCGGTCTAATGTCACTTATGGAAGCGCTTCAGTTCCTGCCGAAGATCTCGGAGACTGAGCAAACGGCCATCGATGCAGGATCGGTGTGGATGGACGGCGAGCTCTTTTCGGGCGCGCCCGACTTCGAAAAGACGCTCGACCAGCTCTACCCGGAGCTTTCGGAGAAGGAGCAGGAATTTCTGGACGGGCCTGTTGAGGAGGTCTGCGAAATGGTGAACGACTGGAAGGTCCACCAGCGCGGTGATCTCTCGGCCGAGACCTGGGATTACCTGAAGGAAAAAGGCTTCTTCGGGCTCATCATTCCGGAAGAGCACGGGGGAATGGGCTTCTCGGCCGCCGGACGAAGCGCGGTCGTGCAGAAGCTGGGCGGGTGCTCGGTGCCTCTCGCCATTACGGTGATGGTGCCCAATTCGCTGGGGCCCGGCGAGCTGCTCATGCACTACGGCACCGACGAGCAGAAAGAATACTATCTTCCCCGTTTGGCCGACGGTGATCTCATTCCCGCGTTTGCCCTCACGGAGCCGAATGCTGGGTCAGACGCCGGGGCCATGGAATCCTACGGAGAAGTGTTCGAGGATGAGGACGGAGAGCTCAAGATTCGCCTCAACTGGGAGAAACGCTACATCTCGCTGGCGGCTATCTCCGGTGTGTTGGGCCTTGCCTTCAAACTGCGCGACCCGAATAACTTACTGGGCAAGGGGGAAGACCTGGGCATCACGTGTGCGCTGGTCCCGACCGACGCGGAGGGAGTGAAGCTGGGCCGGCGCCACGATCCACTGGGCGTTGCCTTCTACAACTGCCCGACCGAGGGTGAAGATGTGGAGCTGCCGCTTGACGCGATCATCGGGGGAAAAGAAGGGGCCGGACGGGGTTGGGCCATGCTCATGGACGCCCTGTCGGCCGGGCGCGGCATCATGCTCCCGGCACAGGCTGTGGGGGGCGGCAAGTACGTCACGCGTGTCGCCGGTGCACACTCCGCTGTTCGAGAACAGTTTGGCCTGTCGATTGGGAAGTTCGAGGGCATCGAAGAGCCGCTGTCTCGAATCGCCGGGTACACCTACATCATGGACGCTGCCCGCAAGTACACCTGCGGCGGAGTAGATAGCGGCGAGAAGCCCGCTGTGGTGTCGGCGATCATGAAGTACAACACGACGGAAATGCAGCGGGATCTCGTCAATGACGGCATGGATATTCTGGCTGGTAATGGCATTTCCCGCGGCCCGAATAACCTGCTGGCACAGGCGTATCAGTCACTGCCCATTAGCATCACGGTGGAGGGCGCCAACATTCTCACGCGTACGATGATGATCTTTGGGCAGGGGGCCATTCGCTG